>JADFGI010000110.1 GCA_022567815.1 Nitrospinota bacterium | reverse complement strand
AATCGTCCCGACCAGCAGACCGAACAGAGCCCCGGCAAGCAGGGTGAGAAGCGCCGCTCCGGGCAGGGAAAGAGCGGTTGTCACGATATAAACTGCGGTATAGGCGCCAATTGCCAACCAGGTATTTTCTTTATAAAAGTTTTGAAACTCCGTCTGCTGGCCCTTCAGATATTCAAGAGTCAGGTATTGACCAAGATCAAACTGGAAAAATGCAAAAATACAACCCGCTATTACAAAGAGAATAATACCTTTTTTTATATTGTTCATGGACCTTCCCGATTTTTAATTTTTATGCCGCCTTTAGCTTTTTCCAAACAGGGAAACATACGCCTCATAACCTTCTTCTTTAAGGTTTTCTACCGGGATAAATCTTAACGACGCAGAGTTTATGCAATATCTCAATCCGGTTGGCGCAGGGCCATCCTCAAACAAATGGCCCAGATGAGAATCGGCGATTGCAGATCTCACTTCCGTTCTTTTCATAAAGAAACCGGTGTCGGTTTTAGTCACCATATTTTTATCGACCAGCGGCCTGGTAAAAGACGGCCAGCCAGTTCCCGATTTAAACTTATCCAAAGAGCTGAACAAGGGCTCCCCTGAAACCACGTCAACATAAATCCCCTGTTTTTTGTTATCCCAATATTCGTTGTTAAATGCGGGCTCCGTGCCCTCTTTTTGGGTGACTTCATATTGAAGCTCGGTCAAACTATTTTTCAACTCGTTGTCGGAGGGTTTGGAAAATTCCCCGCCACTGTCTTCCATAGATATGTTCATGGGTTTATAGTTCCTTTCATTTCCCCAGGTTTTTTCGATGAATTCATCCCTACCGGATCGATAACGATAATACTTGTAACGAATGGGGTTTTTCTTGTAATAATCCTGATGATAATCTTCAGCAGGATAAAATTTCGTTGCCTGAATGATCGGGGTCACAATTTTTCTGTCATAGCGTTTACTGTTTTCAAGCTTCCGTTTAGATTCCCGTGCCTGTTTTTTTTGTTCTTCATTATGAACAAAAATTCCCGTAACATAAGAGTCTCCCCGGTCCACGAACTGTCCCCCACCATCGGTGGGATCCACGTTTCGCCAGAAAACCTCCAACAGGTCCTGATAAGAAATCTTTACCGGGTCAAAATGGATTTGCACGGCTTCAACGTGACCAGTGGAACCATAGGAAACATCTTCATAAGTCGGGTTTTTCTTGTGTCCCCCGGTATAGCCTGAAATGACCTTTTGGACTCCGGTTAACTTTTCAAAAGGCGGTTCCATGCACCAGAAACACCCACCGGCAAAGGTGGCGATTTCATGTTCTGCTTTAGCCACCTCCCTGGCGCCAGGGTCCGTGCTCTCTTTCTTGGTAGAAGCGCCAAGACCCGTCAACGCCAGCAAAATAAAGCTGATACCTATCAATAAAGATATATAACTTCTAGCCATCTCGACTCTCCTTCTAACAAAGAGGACCTTAATTCGGACTCGCCCAACAAGCACCTTAAGGCCGCCTGTTTTTACATATGCCAATCAGTCGTATGTGACCCGAATTTGCTTACAAAATAATTGGCCTCAAAAGAAAGAATACCGTGAAAAATGAAAATAACGCAAAAAAATGAAACCCCGACCTTTCCCTGCATTTTTTTTTCAACCGGCAGTTTTCATTGTCAGCGGTTTTTCAGTCCTTTTAAAATTCCTCTTCCACAGCCTGTAGAAATGAGTTTGCGCTTTCCCTGTACACTGGTTAATCTGATTAAACTTAAGAATAATTTAATTCTATAAAGCTGGTGGTCATTGGGAAACTCAGGGTTCTTTTTTTCCTGATTTTCTCAATTATCTCGTTAAGGATTTTGGCATGAGACCGAAAAAAAATATTCTGATCGTTGAGGACGACCCCTCCTCGCAAAGTATTTTAACCAGATTATTAAAAACCAGGGGCTACAGCGTTTGCACCGCCAACAACGGTCACGAGGCAATGGCGATGACGGCGCGGAAAAATCCGAAACTGGCTTTGGTCGATGTTATTTTGCCCGAGGTGAGCGGTTTGGATTTTCTGAAATGGCTTCGCGCAAACCATCCCAAAATCCGCGTCATCATGCTTTCCGTTCTCGAAGAGAAATCACCCGTCGCCTACGAGGCAAGGGCGCTGGGAATCTATGATTATTTCCGCAAACCCCCGGACTTCTTAAATTTACTGGCCAGAATCGATCAGGCCATGTTCTGAAAAAACAACCGGTCCTGATCATCCCCTTTGCCAACGGGAAAAATCTTCCTGAATAATTATTTATATACCCGGTAAATTCTGCAATATCCAGCCTCATTAAGTCATCAACCCTGACGACACAGAACAATAATTCGCCCTATTTCAAAAGATTTCAGGATCCTCTCCAAAGAACGATCTCTGGCACCTTTATTGCTCTCTTTACGGATAACAGTCAATCGTCAAAATTCCCGCATCGATTCGGGCTAAAGTAAAATTTTCACCGGTCCGCTAATTAAGGATAACCCAATTATCTCGTAATCAGACACTGGCAGGAATGCCTGTGCCACCACTGAGAGGCAAACTATGTTCAGCAGACTTCAGGCGGCCATCCCGGTATTTACAGAAGACCTTCATGTCGACCGTTGGGTCAAAAAAATATTTCCCTGGAAAATGAACCGGAAGAGAACGGCGGACGCGTCTCTGGACCAGAGAGAATGCTATCGGCTCGACATGAAACACCTGCCCCCTCTGGACGCCACGCTTGTGTCGGAAAACGGCGCCAACATCGACCTGGGAATTTTGAACCTAAGCGCCGGCGGCTTGTGCGGCAAGATAGCCCTCTCAGTGCCTCTTTTCAAAAATCAGTGGCTGACCGTCCTATTTGTTCTCCCGCTTGAGGAACCCCTGCTCATGAAAACCTCCGCCTGCCTGATTGCCATTGAATCTAATGGCCACCCGGATTGCAGAATCCTGCGCCTTCAGTTTTCAGGAGGATTGGATGACCAGCAAAAAGACCTGATCCACGGTTTTATCGTGACAAAACAATTTGAGCTGATCAAACGAAAGAGGGAATGGTAAATATCTTGAAGCGGATGGTTGGAATTTTTTTGCCGTCAAGAAGCAAAAAGCGCATCCACGAAGGCCTTGGGATCAAATTCCTGCAAATCATCGGCTTTTTCTCCAATCCCTATATAGCGCACCGGCAGGTTTAATTCGCGGGTAATATTCAAAAGGACCCCTCCTTTACTGGTTCCATCCAGTTTGGTCATAATCAGGCCGTCGATTTCTATCGCTTCGTGAAACAGTTTTGCCTGGGAAACACTGTTTTGACCGATGGTGGCGTCCAGAACCAAAAGCGTTTCGTGAGGGGCGCCGGGGAGCACTTTGCCGATCACCCGTTTTATTTTTTTCAACTCCTCCATCAAATTGGTATTGGTCTGCAATCTTCCCGCAGTATCAATGAGCGCCACATCCATTTCCCGCGCAATCGCGGCCTGTACCGCATCGAAAGCGACGGCGGAGGGGTCGGCCCCGCTTTTTTGATGGATACAGGGAACGCCCACCCGCTCGGCCCAGATCAACATTTGCTCAATGGCGGCGGCCCGAAAGGTGTCGCCTGCTCCTAAAAGGACATTTTTGCCCTCATTCTTCCATTTTTGCGCCAATTTACCGATGGTGGTGGTTTTACCGGAACCGTTCACCCCAATGACCAGAACAATGTGAGGTTTTTCCGCCGACCTCTGAGCATTCCCCTGGTTTTCATTAAGGATATTGACCATTAATTGCTTTAAATTTTCCAGAACATCATCTTTATTTCGGATGCGGCCCTCAGCAACCTCTGTTTTCAATGCTTCAAGAATAAAATTTGCCGTCGAAATTCCCACATCGGCTAAAATCAACGCCTCTTCCAGCTCATCCAGGTGTTCTGGTTCCACCTTGGCCTGGCCATGCACCACATTATCAATACCACTGGCCAGAGAATTCCGGGTTTTCGCCAACCCGGATTTCAAGCGGGAAAAAAACCCTGACTTTTTCTCCTCAACCGCTCCTTCTATATTTTCAGATTCACCCATCAAATTTCACTCCAAAATGCTTCAATAAAACAACCAGTAATATTTACAAGTTGAAGATGCGTTGTCAAGATGAAACGAAAAATCAACTCCCCCTCTCCAAAAAAGTTTCAACGGAGAGATCATTTGACCGTCATCGCGCCAGCCAGCATACCGTCACAGCCAGAGGGCTCGTGAACGAAGTGAACGTCAGCCCTCCTGCGTAGCAGGCTTTTCCTCCCCGCGCCAGCGTGACGCTGGACCCAACCAGCCTGGGGGCTGGTCCCAGTATTAACGTTCTATGAGTTTGTGGCTGACGAAATCTTACGCAGTGCTGAGTTTTTTAAGGGCTCGTGAGCAGAGCGAACGTCAGCCCTCCTGCGTAGCAGGCTTTTCCTCCCCTGTAAGGGGTAAAGTTTTAAGGAAAAATATCCGCTAAAGTAGTTTGAGGAAATATGTTCGATTTTAACCGCATCTGAAAAATCACCGCTTTCCGAGGATTTCGATGAAAGTCGCCGTATGTAATTCCGTTGGCATCGACGCGGACGGATATGCCATGATCCATTCTCCCAGCAGATGGACCAACAGCACGAAAGATTTAAGCATATTTACCTATTATCCTTGGCAATTGGCCTATTGCTCCTCCATTCTCAAAAGAGACACCGACCATGAAGTCCGGTTTTTCGACGGCTGTCTGGACAAACTGGACCATCAGGCCTTTGTGGACAAAGTCTCCGAGTTCGGTCCCGACTTCCTCATCATGGACTGCGCCACCCGCACCATTGAGGCGGACAGCCGCTTCGCCAAAGAAGTCAAACGGCGTTTCGGCACCAAACTGATCTTCTGCGGACCGCATCCCACCACTTTTCCAGAGGAAGTGAGCCAATACGCAGATTATGTGATTTTGCGGGAATACGAACCGGTGGTCCGCGATATCCTGCAAGGAAAAGACCGCAACGATATTTTAGGACTATACCCCAACACTAACCTGCGGCCTCCACTGGACGTCAACTTGCTACCTTTCCCGGAGGATGACGATGTGTCCCGCCTGGACTATGGGATGCCCGGCGAGCCTTCCAGCGAATACCTCGAAATCCAGGCCTACGCCTCGCGCGGATGCCCGTTGTCCTGCACCTTTTGCGTGTGCGGCAACATTTCATACGCCCATCCCAACTGGCGGCCCAGAAACCCTGAAAATGTGGTTCTGGAACTGCAAACCCTGAGGGCCAAATATCCGCAGATGGAAGGCATCTTCTTCGACGAAGAAGTCCATAACGGGAGCAAAAAATATATCCTCGATTTGACTAAAGCCATCCGTGAAAACGGCCTCGACGATTTAAAATACGACGTCATGTGCGGCCAGTGGCCGATGGATGAAGAGGTTCTGGACGCAATGAAAGGCGCGGGTTATTACATGGTGCGGCTGGGCATCGAAACTGCAGGCGAACCCGCCGCCCAGGGCATGCAATTGATGAAAAAATTCAACGTCCCCAGGCTCAAGCAATTGATGAAGCACGGGACCAGCATCGGACTCAAGTTTTACGGAACGTTTACTTTTGGCGGCGAAGGCGCAACGGATGATTGCGACAAGAAAACCATCGACCTGATCCATGACTTTCTGGAAAACGACCTGCTTTGGAGGTTCCAGCTTTCCATCAGCACTCCCCAGCCGGGAACGCCGTTTTTCAACCACATGAAAGCCCAGGGATTTCTCCGCGATCTCGATTGGAAACATTTCGACGGCGGCAACCATTGCGTGCTCGACCGTCCGGACTACCCTGCGGAACAGGTCATGAAAAATTTCCGCGCGGCGGAAAAGTTATATGAGGTGGGATTCAACAAACGCTACTCGCAAACAGCTAAAGACAGTTTTAACGAAATTTCCATCAATTCGGCGGACGATATTCTGGTTTTTCGCAGTTCCCGGATGAAACAGATAAACGATGTGGTCGGCTCCCTCAGCAGTCAGTTTACCCGCAACCGAATCACCACTCTCGCCCAGCCGACGGTTAAAGATGAATTGCGGCAGAATCCTAATATTAACGAAGTGCTGGTGTATGACGGCGGACATTTCAAAAATACGTCCTTCCCCTCTGGTTTGATGCAAACCTTGCAGAAACGGAAGTTTTCGATGGGCGTCATTCCCTACAACAATATTTCAGGCAACGGGTACGCCGAAGTAAAAGCCATCGCCAACCGGATAGGGATCAAAAAACTGGTCGCGGTAAATATCGAGGGCAAGGTTTTTGATCTGGACAATCCCGGCGATCATGGAAGATCTCATATTTAGGAGACCTTTGCATAGGAGTGTTTTAAAGAGAAAATAAGATCCCTCCTCACCTCAATCCTCTCCTCCTCAGAGGAGAGGAAATTATAATGAACCCCTCGCCCCTATGGGGAGCACCCACAGGGTGACAGACTGGGGTGAGGGGATTTAAATCTTTTCCCTATTTTCAAACCTTATGAAACCATCGCAAGACGTAAAAAATATCCTGGTCATCCGGTCGGCCACACTGATTCTTAATCAAACCCTCACGTCTCTCAAACGCGAATTTCCCGATGCCAAAATCACCGTCCTCGCTCCACAGACGGTGGAGAGCATTGTCGCTGAAGACCCGCTCATCGACGAGGTATTGACCATCGGCGCCCATCGCAGGATGAGCGTTTTCAGTTATGGCTGGCGTCCGCTTGAACTTTTGCGGGCAAGAAAATTCGATCTCGCGGTTTCGCTCTATAACATCGATCATGGATTGGGCTATTCAAATATCGACATTCTCGCCTGGGCATCGAAAGCAAAATCCATTCGCGGCTACAACGCCCGCGGAACCTATGTTGAATTGAGCGGCAAATCGATTCTGAAAAAGTCGTTCCTTGAAAAAACCACACTCATCTGGGTCGTCCTCAATTATCTGGCCACGGGAATTTTGTTCACCTGCATCACCCTCGGGCTGGTCGGCGAATGGTGCGTGCGTAAACTTTTATCGCCGCAGAAAACTCCTTCCAAAACCACCATACCCCGCAAGAAGAAAATCGTCCGCGAGACAAAACCAGCCGGTGAAGTCTCGGAAGTCATGACACAGGTCTGAAACCGTCATGAAAATCGTCATCGCCAATTCCGTGGGAGTCGATGCCAATGGCTACCACATGGTGCACGTCCCATCCCGCTGGTCGCTGGGAATCAAAAATTTTACCAACTGCGTATATTATCCCTGGCAATTGGCCTACACCTCCTCCCTGCTCAAACGGGAAACGGATCACCAAATAAAATTTCTCGACGGAGTCCTCAAGGGCTGGGATTTTAAAACCTATTTCTCACGGCTTGAAGAAGAACGCCCGGACTGGCTCATCATGGAAAGTTCCTCCAGAACCATTGATGCAGACCTCCGCCTGGCCACAGCCGCGAAAAAAGCCTTCGGAACGCGGTTGATCTTCACCGGCCAGCACCCAATGGCGGAACCGGAAGCAGTCCTCAAAGTGGCTGACTATGTCTGTATGGGCGAATACGAATACGCCGTCCTCGAATTGATTCAAGGAATGAATCCAAAACACATCTCAGGGGTGTATCCCAACGATAGAAGCCGCTTGCTCGACATCGACTCCCTGCCCTTCCCGGAGGATGATGACATCCGCCGGATCGATTACCACGAGCCCAATTGCCGTTTCAGGCAAATCCAGATGTACGCTTCACGCGGATGCCCGCGCCGTTGCAACTTCTGCGCGGCGGCGACCCTGTATTACGATGAACTCAACTGGCGGCCCAGAAACGTTGACGATGTGGTAAAGGAAATCCGTCTGCTCAAAGAAAAATATCCTGAGATGGAGGGCGTGTTTTTCGATGAAGAAGTGCACAACATCAAAAAGAGTTTCAACATCGCCCTGGCCAAAGCCATTTGCGCTGGTGGCCTGGATCACCTGAAATACGAAGCGCTGTGCGAATATGTTTCTCTGGATGAAGAAGCTCTCGTGGAAATGCGCAAAGCCGGGTATTACAAAATCCGTTTCGGCATCGAAACCGCCAGCGACGTCGTCGCGGAAAAGATGACGCTGGGGAAAAAACACGCTCCGGAAAAACTACGGTCGATCCTGAAATTCGGCAAGGGCATCGGCATGGTGTTTTACGCCACCTTCAGTCTGGGCGGCCTTGGGTCTAATGAGGGCGAAGACCAGAAAACCGTTGACCTGATTTACGAGCTGACCAGTCAGGGACTGCTCGACGAAGTTCAGGTGTCCATCAACACGCCGCAACCGGGAACGGATTTTTATAATACCTGTGTGAAAAATTCGTATCTGAAAACCGGCATCGAGTGGCAAAACTTCGATGGCAACGGCCATGTGGTGGTGGATTATCCGAACTATCCGGCGGAAGATATTCAGAAAATGTTCAACAAGGCGCTCGACGCTTTTGACCGGGGTAAAAGTATCGCGAACAGGTTCCAGTTTCTCGCCATCGCCAGAGAATCATCCGCCATCATTCCAGAGCACTCCCGCGTGCTCATCCTGAGAAGTACCCGGCAATGGATGATCCACCTGATCCTGCAATCTCTCGACCACTTGCCCCATGCCACCCTCGACCTGCTCGGTCAGGACGCGGTGATGGACGATTT
>JADFGI010000109.1 GCA_022567815.1 Nitrospinota bacterium | reverse complement strand
GGATTCGCCCGGCATTTTCCCCTAACCAGCGTGACGCTGGACCCAGTATTGGACGTGCAATGGATTCATGACCAACCAAACTTTCCATAGCGCGAGTGGGATGATGAGTGAACAAAGGCAAAAGCTACCGTAGAACCGTCATTGCGAGCGAAGCGAAGCAATCCAGAACATCATTTGACGGCAGGCTCTAATCACGTTTATGAAAACGCCAACTCCTAAAAATTTTCAGGTTCCCGGCTTCAAGGCCGCCGGCATCGCCTGCGGACTCAAAAAAGATGGCGGCAAAGACCTTGCCCTCATTTTGAGTACCACCCCGGCAGTCGCCGCCGGAGTTTTCACCAAAAACCGGGTGCTGGCCGCAAGCGTAATCCTGAGCAGACGGGCCGTGAAAAAAGCCGGGCCCTTCCGCGCAATTGTGGTCAACAGCGGCAACGCCAACGCCTGTATCGGCTCGCAGGGGATGAAAGACTGCAAAACTCTCATCAACCGTCTCGCCGGGGAACTCTCCATTCCTGAAGAAGAAATCCTGATCGCCTCGACCGGCGTGATCGGCGTTCCCCTGCCGCCAGACACATTGACCAACGGAGTTCCAGAGCTGGTTAAAAAATGTTCCGCCAAAGGCTTCAACGACGCCGCTACAGCGATCATGACCACCGATCTTACTCCCAAAACCGCGGTCGCCCGCTTTTCACTGGGGGAAAGCAATATCGTTATCGGCGGCATCGCCAAGGGGTCCGGCATGATCCACCCGGACATGGCCACCATGCTGGGCTTCGTCCAAACCAACGCCCGGATAGACTACCCAACCCTGCAGAAAGCCCTCAAGGAGGCCAATGAAGCCTCTTTTAACAGCATCACCGTCGATGGCGAGACCAGCACCAACGATACCTTTATCGTGATGGCCAACGGGCAGGCGGGAAACAAACCCATCAAGCAGGGATCGAAGGAATATGCCCAATTCACCGCCGCATTAACGAAATTGAGCAAAAACCTGGCGTTCCAAATCGTCAAGGACGGAGAGGGGGCCACCAAATTCGTAACCGTCCGCGTGACCGGAGCAAAAACCAAAAATCACGCAAAAAAGATTGCTTCGTCGGTCGCCACCTCTTCTCTGGTTAAAACCGCGATTTTTGGAGAGGACCCCAATTGGGGACGCATTATTTGTGCCATCGGCTACGCCGGCGTTCCCATTCGACCGGATCGAATAGTGATTCGTCTGAACGGGGCCACTCTGTATGAAAACGACCATCCCACCAAACATGCTTCCATGGAATCGCTACGCCTGAAAATGCAAAAACCCTCGATTCTCATTGCCATCGATTTGCGCAACGGCAACGAGATGGCCGAGATGTATACCTGCGATTTTTCTTATGATTACGTCCGCATCAACGCCGAATACACCACCTAACTCCGCAACGCGGAGGGGAAAAGCCTGCTACGCAGGGGGTCTGACGCTACGCGAGGCCCTAATAAATACCTCCCTGAAAATATGGATATTGTCAGCCAGAAACCCATCGCACGTTAACATTGGGTCCAGCGTCACGCTGGCTTCCCCATGTAACGGGGCGTGACAAATTTTAGCCGATCGTATAGACTTTACATAATTTGATAATTGAGTCGGTTTCCACATCCAGAAAGAGTGAGCGCGTGTCCATATTGACCATCAAAAACTGGCTGGACCCTGTCCTGAGAAAAAAAGGAGAACCCATTGATAATATTGATGAAGCCCTTGTAAAATTGACCGAGGACATGTATGAAACCACTCTCGACGCCAAGGGTGCCGGTCTGGCGGCAAATCAGGTGGGCCTGCCCTACAACCTTTTTGTGGTCGATATGGGGATCCAAAAAGACGACCACGATCTGATAACCCTCATTAATCCCGTCATCACGGCTATGGAGGGGGAGGAACTCAGCGAAGAAGGATGCCTGAGCATCCCCGAAGTGTATGCCACGATCAAAAGGGCTCTGCATGTTGAAATCAAGGGCATCGACATTGACGGCAACGACGTTCGTTATGAAGCCGAAGGTTTTATGGCCCGCGCCTTTCAGCATGAAATAGACCACCTCAAAGGGTCTCTGTTCTGGGACAACCTGGGGAAAGCCAGAAGGGATTCGCTCAAGCGAAAATTCAGGAAAATACAGAAAGAGAAGGTCGCATGAAGATCGTCTTTATGGGAACGCCGGAGTTCGCCCTTCCTACGCTTGAAAAACTCGTCGCATCGGAGCATTCAGTGATTGCGGTCGTCACCCAACCCGACCGGCCCAAAGGCAGGGGACAGGGCCTGACTGCATCACCCATCAAGATGCTGGCACAAACAACCGGAATTGACGTACTTCAACCGGAAAAAGCCGGAACCGGAGAATTTATAGAAAATTTGCGCAATCTGGCGCCCGACTTGATCGTGGTCGTCGCTTATGGTCAAATATTGAAAAAAGAAGTCCTGCAAATACCCCGATGGTTTTGCATGAACCTGCATTCCTCGCTTCTTCCCAAATACCGGGGAGCGGCCCCCATCAACCGGGCCATCATTGAGGGGGCAAAAGAAACCGGCGTCACCACCATGAAAATGGACTCAGGGATGGACACTGGCGACATCCTGCTTGTGCACAAAACTCCCATCACCGGCTCGGACAACGCCCAAACCCTGCACGACCGTCTGGCAACAGCCGGGGCCTCTCTGGTGATGGAAACCATCCAGCGGATGGAAGACCAAACACTGACCCCTGTTCCCCAGGACAATGACAAAGCCAGCTACGCGCCCAAACTGAAGAAAGAGGATGGGCTGATTCATTGGGGAAAAGACGCTGTGAGTCTCGGCAATCTGGTGCGGGGGCTGGAACCGTGGCCGGGAGCGTTCACGTTTTTTCAATCCAAACGCCTCCGCTTATGTGCCGTGGAAACCACCTCTGGAGAACCTGGGGACCTTCCCGGTGAGATTGTCCGCATCGCTGACCACGGAATCGAAGTGGGAACGGGCAAAGGCCGGCTGGTTATCACTCAATTACAACCGGAAGGAAAAAAAAGGATGTCCGCCAAAAGTTTTCTTGCCGGACATAAAATGCTCAAGGGGAATGTGTTCGATGGACTCCCTGTATTTCCAACACACACTAGAGGAACCAATGCCTAGAACATTGATTACCGGAGGCGCCGGATTTCTTGGGTCGCATTTCTGCGATTATCTGCTGAACAAGGGCCATGAGGTCATCTGTATGGATAACCTGCTCACCGGATCGCTGGAAAATATCGCCCATATCAAAAACAAAAAATTCACTTTTATCAAACACAACGTAACCCAACATATCAAGATAGACGGCCCTCTGGATTTTGTTCTCCATTTCGCTTCCCCCGCCAGTCCCATTGATTACCTGGTCCACTCCATACCCACTCTCAAAGTGGGATCGCTTGGAACCCACAACACCCTGGGTCTCGCGGAAGCCAAGCGGGCCGTGTACCTGATCTCTTCCACATCCGAAGTGTATGGAGATCCCCTGGTTCACCCACAAAAAGAAAATTATTGGGGAAACGTCAATCCCGTCGGCCCGCGTGGGGTTTACGATGAAGCCAAACGATTCTCCGAGGCCATGGCCATGGCTTATCATCGCGCCCACGGACTCGATACCAAGATCGTCAGAATCTTCAACACCTACGGTCCCCGAATGCGCCTTCAGGATGGCCGGGCCATTCCGAACTTCATCTATCAAGCCCTGATGGGCGAAGACATCACAATCTATGGCGATGGCAGTCAGACCCGAAGTTTTTGCTATGTAACGGACCTCATCGAAGGAATTTACCGTCTGCTGATGTCCAACATGAACGAACCGGTGAACATTGGCAATCCCAGGGAAATGACCATCAAGGAGATGGCCGAGAAAATTTTGCAAGCCACACAAAGCAAGAGTAAAATCATTTACACGGCATTGCCGGTGGATGATCCAAAAATCAGGCAACCAGACATCACCCTGGCCAGGAAAATCCTTGATTGGGAACCGAAGATAACGTTGGACGATGGATTAAAATCCACCCTGGAGTACTTCAAGGCTAAAGTGCGTTCTTTAAAGGGAGCCTAGAAAAGTTACTGTTGCGATTTCTCCCCTTTTACCTGAGGGGCAAGAAAAATAAGCTGAATATCTAATTATTATAGGTCTCCTGAAAACCTGATAACGTCTCATGGCCGATTACAGTCACTCCTCTATAAAAAATTGGCCCGAAGACGAACGGCCCAGAGAAAGGCTGATTAAATATGGCGAAGATAAACTTTCAGACGCTCACCTGTTGGGGATATTGATTGGGTCCGGGGACCGTACCTCCAAAAAAAATGCCGTTGACCTCAGCCGCGATCTTTTAAATATGTTTGACGATTTTAACAAGATCGATCAGGCATCGATAACCGAGTTGTGCCAGGTCAAAGGCATCGGTTTTGCCAAGGCCGCACAGATCAAGGCCGCTCTGGAAGTTGGCAAACGGATGTCGTCCCAAAGTTCCGGGAAAAAGAAAAAAATGGAGACCAGCCGGTGTTTTGTGGAACACTACAAGCCGTTTATGAAAAACCTGAAAAAGGAAATCGTTAAACTCGTTCTTTTGAATCCGAAATTGTTTGTAATAAAGGATCTGACGATTTCCGAAGGCAGTCTGAACGCCAGCATCATGCATCCCAGGGAAGTCATGATTCCGGCTATCAGGGAATCCGCCGCTTCGTTCGCGGTGATCCACAATCACCCCAGTGGTGATCCTTCACCCAGCCAGCAGGATATGGAAATCACCCATCGTCTCAATAAAACCGGCCAGATCATCGGGATTAAGATGGTGGACCACATCATCATCGGGGATAATGAATATTTCAGCTTTTCAGATGAAGGATTGCTGTGAAGCCACGAAGGTTTCAATTGATTAACGAACACTGAACTTAATTTTTAGATATGCAACGGGTCAAAAATTTTCTCAACGCCAGCGCCGATTTAAAATACCAGGTGGCGGAGACCTTGTCGGAAAAAATCCTGGAAGCGGCTCAGCTGATAAAGGAGAGCCTGGCCAATGGGGGCAAACTGCTTCTCATGGGAAACGGCGGCAGTGCGGCGGACGCCCAGCACATCGCCGCGGAAATGGTGGGCCGATTCAAAAAAGAAAGAGCCGCGATCGCCGCCATCGCCCTCACGGTGGACACCTCCATATTGACCGCGCTCGCCAACGATTACGGATTTGACACGATATTCTCCCGCCAAATCGAGGCGATTGCCAAAAAAGGCGATGTTGTTCTGGGGTTCAGCACCAGCGGCAATTCGGAAAACGTGATCCGCGCTTTCAAGCTGGCCAACGAAATCGGGGCCGTCACCATCGGGTTGCTGGGTAACGAGGGCGGACGGGCGAAGGACATTGTGCGTCTGGCGATCGTCGTCCCTTCAGACGATACCGCCCGCATTCAGGAAGTCCACATCACCATCGGCCACATCATCTGTGAAATCGTTGAAAGCGAGCTTCAGGAATGAAATCTAAATTTAAATATTTTTTCGATAACAAGCAACGCCCCAAGGTTCTGGTGATCGGAGACCTCATCCTGGACGAATACCTCTGGGGCGGTATGACGCGAATCTCCCCCGAAGCGCCGGTTCCCATTCTGGAAGCAAAATCGGAAAACCTTTCCATGGGCGGGGCCGCCAATGTCGCCAACAACCTCGCCGCCCTGGGATGCGATGTTTACCTTATAGGGGCCATCGGCCAGGATGAAAAAGGCGACCGTCTGCTGGAGCTTATCCGGGGAAAAGGCATCCATACCGAGGGCATATTCCGGTTCGTACATCGCCCGACCACTTCCAAAATGAGGATCATCGCGCACAATCAGCAAATCCTGCGCATCGACAAAGAAGACAATCGCCCCATCACCGAAGAGACGGAAAAGAAAATCATTCAATTCACCAACCAGATATTGCCTGAGATGGACGGCGTCATCTGCTCCGATTACCGCAAGGGCGTGTTGACCGAAAAGGTTGTCAAGAATCTGATGCACCGCGCCCAAAACTCCAAAAAAATCGTGATCGTCGATCCCAAAAGCGCGGACTTTTCCCTGTACAAAGGCGCCACCGTTCTCACGCCCAACCAGAATGAAGTCGAACGCTCGGTGCCCATCAAGGTCAACAGCGCGGAAGATTTGGAACGTGCCGCTGAATACCTGCTGACCCTGACACGAGGGGAAGCTCTGCTGGTCACCCGCGGCAAAGACGGAATGACTCTTTACCAGAATAAAGAGAAACCCGTGAACATTGCCACCGTGGCCAAGGAAGTTTACGACGTTACCGGCGCCGGCGACACCGTGGTCAGCGTTTTCGGGATGGCTCTGTTCGCCGGATTCAATTTTCGCGATGCGGCCTGGCTCTCCAACATGGCTGGCAGTATCGTGGTCGGAAAAGTGGGAACGGCGGTCGTCACACTGAACGAGATCAACGAGTTTTTAGAGGAAGAAATGCTCCGCACCTCGCACACCATCCTGGAACTCGAGGAGCTGAAAAAACTCGTCAGCCTCGCCAAGAGCACCGGCAAAACCGTGGTGTTCACCAACGGCTGTTTCGACTTGATCCACGGCGGCCATATCGAGTTCCTGCAAAAAGCAAAATCCCTGGGCCACATCCTGGTGATCGGACTCAACAGCGACGCATCCGTGCGCGCGATCAAAGGCGACGGGCGGCCCATTAAAACTCAGGAGGAACGCGCCAACATTCTTTCGGCATTAAGGTACGTCGATTACATCACTATCTTCGATGAAAGCACGCCGGAACACCTGATCGGCGAAATCCGTCCAGACATTCTGGTTAAAGGCGACGACTACAAGATCGATGAAGTGGTCGGACGCGAAATAGTCGAAGGCTACGGAGCCCGGGTGGAACTCATCCCCATCGTCAAAGGACTCTCCACCACCAACACCGTCGAACAGATCCTTGAAAACTACAAGGTGGATTAACCAGCGTGACGCTGGACCCAATTTTGACATGCAATAAGTTCGTAGCTTTTCAGGGCTCGTGAGCAAAGTGTGCCTCCTATCCCTCCGGGGAATGCAGGCGATGGGCAAGATATTAAAAGCGTTTGCCCGCATCTCCCCCCAAAGTTGCGGAGCAGGAAAGCACTCCCACTTGTGGGATGGAAAAATTCTAAATAAAAAATACAAATTTTCAAGAAAATATCCTTTATAATGAATGCAATATCCTGAATGGCGTTGGTTGAAATCAACGACCCCGTTGCAAGCAGGCGGGATATCCGGCAAGGATCTTCATTCTAAAAGCCGTAGCAAGCTACGGGGTATAAAACCCACTGGTGGGAATTATTGAGAAAGGTTTCCCGGTTGACAAAGAAAAGTAAATTTTTGGTGGCGGTTGCCATGATTTTTATTGTTTCATTGTTATCGGCTAACCTGCCCGCTTCACCCATGCACCATATGGATGCGTCTGATTGCACCATGCAAGCGTCCTGTAGTAATTGTTTTATTTCCGCTTCAATCGATTCCCCAGTCTTAAATTTTTACTCTTCTTATTGCGGTGAACTTTTGGAAACCGCGAATCATTTTGAGCCCCGTAAATTAGTTCCTGCCACACCACCTCCAAAAAATTAAACCTTTAGTAAACTCATAAAACTTTTCAAACCGAACTTTTGGATTGGGTCTAATGAATCCTTTTTTGGATTTTAAAATTTGACCTTTCCTCCTGTTTGATAATGGCGCTGTCTTTACTATTTTTGAGAAACTTATTTTGGAGGGAGAAATTCCAATGAAAAAGATAATTAGTATTCTGATGATAACAATATTTCTTGGTGGAACATTTTTGATTGCTACAGGGTGCTATACCCCGCCCGAAGGAAGTAGAAGAGGTAATGATGGACATTCATCATCAGGGCATTCCCATTAAATTTTATGGGAACTTTATAAATTGATATTGTTTGGCTTTTGCAATCTCCAACTCTATATTTTAAGAGGTTGGCTCATAGTCCAAGTTGAATTTTTCGAGGCGCCCTAAAAATATAGTGCCCAGGTGAGGCGTCTTATAGACGCCTCACCTGGGCATTTTCCACGGCAAGTATTTTCTTTAACTTGGAGAAAAATGGCCATGAATCCAGTCATTAAACATCCTCCAAAATTTTTATAAATAAGGAAGAATATCATGAAGACTTATTGTTGCTCCAGGAATGGGTTTTTTTTATTCCTGGTATTTTTAATTTTTGAAGTGGGTTTTTCTGCTGACGCCCACTCTGGCGAAAATTCCGAGGATCATAAAGGACACAATATGATTTCCTCACCAAAAATGGGTTCCATGGATATGGACCATGGAAATGCAAAAATGTCTGACAACATGGAACACTCAATGACTATGGGCCAATCCATGGAATTGAAACGTCCCGTCCGCATTGAGGAAGGGAAGATATATTCTCCCCCACCTCCGCTTATGGGCAAACAGATGGGAATGGTGGAAACCCTCAATGTTCCGGCTCTCGGTTATGAACTGGACGGAAAAGTAAAGGTGTTTACATTAATCGCCCAACCCATGGAACACGTGATTACCGATGGGAAACCTATGGATGATTCCATCATTCCAGCAATGAACCGCTTCACTGGCGGAATGGGACATATGATGGATATGGAACAAAAAGGCCTGGTTTGGGGTTATAACGGGTCCATGCCCGGTCCCACCATAGAAGCCACTGAGG
>JADFGI010000108.1 GCA_022567815.1 Nitrospinota bacterium | reverse complement strand
CTCCCAGCCCCTTCAAAGGCTTTGAAATATCGCATTTTTCACCTTCTGCCGCTAACGTAAGGTCACCAAGGATTTTCCGTTTCGCCTCAAGGGGAAATTTTTCAAATTCCTTAAGTGCATTTTTGACCCACGCTATTTCTCTTAAGGAATCTAACATTAAGGTAGTTTGTCAAATTTGACAAACATTGTCAACCCACCCATTGCTTGGCAATCTATTTTTTCATTCCTTTTTCGAGACGCCCTTACAATGCGGCACTGGAATTTTTTTGCAGCAGCAGTTTTTTCAGCCGGGCCTTTCCCTCTGGAGGCAGTCTAAGACTTAGAATGATGCGGTCATCCTGATAATCTTCCTTGACGATGATCGCTTGTTTACGGATGTCGGAAATCAGGTTGGCTTGATAATAATCCAGTTTGAGGGTGTAGGGTGTCAACCTGTTTTCGTAACAGCGTATGATTTCTTTTTGCAATCGGTCGATGCCGTCACCCGTCTTGCATGAGACGAAAACCGCTTGCGGATTGAGTTGTTGCGCATTGGCTGAAACTTCGGGGTCATCGATTCGATCCGTTTTATTAAAAACCAGCAAGGAGTCGATTGCCTGGGCTCCCATTTCACTGAGCACCTCCTCGACCGTCTCCATTTGCCGTTTATAGTTGGGATGACTGAAGTCCACCAGCTTGATGAGCAGGTCGGCTTCGCGGACTTCATCAAGCGTACTTTTGAAAGACGCCACTAGATCGTGCGGTAATTTGTCGATGAGACCGACCGTATCGGCAAGCAGGACCGGATAAGGAAAGTTCTTTTTGATCTTACGGATGGTCGCGTCCAAAGTGGCGAATAGTTTATCCTCAACCCGAGTGTCGGACCCGGTCAACAGGTTCATCAAAGTGGATTTACCGACATTGGTGTAACCAACCAAGGCCACTCGGTAGATACCCCTCCGGCTTTTTCGCTGTGTCTTTTTTTCCTTGTCGATCAGCTTGAGTTTTCTTTCCAGCTTGGTGATCTCGTTGCGAATGAGGCGCCGATCCAACTGAATTTGAGTTTCCCCCACATCACGCAGACCAATGCCGCCGCGCTGACGGGACAGATGCCCCCACATGCGGGTCAATCGGGGGAGGGCGTATTTCAGCCGCGCCAATTCGACCTGGGTCTTGGCCTCCCGCGTATTCGCGTGATCGTTGAAAATTTCCAGAATGAGCCAGGACCGGTCGATCACCCGGCATTCAAAGATATTCTCCAGATTACGGGTTTGCCCCGGCGAAAGTTCGGCGTCAAAAATTACCGCTTCCGGTTGATGATGTTTTACCGCCTGATGAAGTTCTTCCACCTTTCCGCTTCCCAAAAAGGTCTTGGGGTTGATCGAGGAAAGTTTCTGCGAAAGCTCAGCCACCGGATGGTAATTCGCGGTGGTGGCGAGACCCTCCAGCTCATCCAGCGAAATCGCCGGGGACAGGGGACCGCTTTGCGGTAGTTGAACGCCAACGAGGATCGCTTTCTTTTTTTCGGAAGCCTTGGATTGAATTTGGTGAAAGGGAGCTTTCATAGGATCGAACCTATTATACCGGATTCTTGCGGACAATCGGTGGATAGTTGATAGCGAGAGATGGAAGAACTATATTTTCAGGGGTGGGCTGAAGTACGAACCGTGAAATTCATTATTGAGGCAGAGAGTTTTGCAGAAACTCAATAAAGCTTCGCGTCTGGACCGCTCTATCTGGCTGGCTGTTTTTGACAAACAACCGCTCGGCGTTTCTGGCGCGTCGGAGAGCCAGATCCCGTTCTCCCATTTCAGACAAAATTTTGCCGAGAAGAAAATTCGTTTCACCATCATCCGGTTTTCGGGCCAGAGCTATTTTGAAAACCCACAATGCCGACTCATAACTTCCCAGGATGGTCCCGGAATGGGATGCATAACGGCTGAGCTTCCATTGGTCTTGAGCGTTCAAAGAGTTCAAGTATCTGTGCGACTCAAGATAGGTATTTCCCAAGTCCAGGAAAACCGTTCGCTGGACGCCCTCCTCTCCTTGTAATTGCTCCAGCAGATTTCTAGTTTTATCACTGAATTGAGTCAGCTTCAACTGATACGATTTAAGAGGGTCCGATTCCATTTCCGCCTTAAGCCGGCCTAACTCGGTGTTTTGGGCTCGGATGATTTTTTCGCGGCGTACGGTTTCGATATCCGCCCGGCGCTGTCTTTCATTGAGGTTCAAGAGAATTTCTTTGTCGCGGGGTTTTCGAGGTTCGATGATTTTTTGTTCAAAAAAAATATTTTCAGGTTCGGAGGAGGATGCCGAACGGCGCGGAAATTGTTTCTTGTTCGGCAAAGTTTTCCTTTTAACCAAAACCGGCAGTTTGTATTTTTGCGTCACTTTCAGGATTCTGGTCTGCTCGAGTTTGATATTTATAAAATCCTCCCGAAATTCTTTTACAACTAAAGAGAGATCTGCTTTGGACTTCTGCAAAATCAGACGGTGTTCGTTCAGAAATTTTCTCATGGTCTCGATTTGAAAAGAACCCAATTCCACCTCAATGATACTTTCCTGAGCCTGAACAACAGACCCGACGGCAAACACGGCCACGGCAAGAACCGGTATAAAATTTTTGGCGAGACGCAAAGTCATTTTATTATTTTGCCATGAAGTTTTTGGAGATGGAAAATCAGGACGCAAGCGGAAAAACACCTGCTCAAATGCAATAATACCAATTATATCAAATATTTAAATGGATTTGGAGGCGAAGGGGCTATTTGTATAAGGGAAATTTCTAAGTGTGGCTTTCCCAAGGATTTCTCCTGGGCAACCAACGGGGAACATTTTGCATATAGGAGCGGAAAGACTGCCCAAATCGGCGTATTAGTTCCGGTTCTTCTATCAGGGGCGTGTAGGCGAGGTTTATCGACACAAAGAATAAAAACCAAAGGAACAAGGCAAAGGAGCCGAGCAGGAGGGATTCGCCCAGCAGAATGCAGAAGACGCCCTCCACCAGCGGGTTGCGGACATGGCGGTACATCCCGCTTACGACCAGGCGTTTCGGCGGGTCCCAGGGGGCCGGGGTTCCGTCGCCATAATCGGCGAAAAGGGATACGCACGACCAGGCAATAACGATTCCGACGGAAATCAGGCCTGCGCCCAGGATTCCCCAAAACAGATCAAAGTGCCAGTTTAAAGATGCGAGGAAACCTGTTTGGCGGGAAAACCACAGGATCAACCCCGGAAGGACGATCATTATATTGAACGGGGCGATGAAGAAAACTTTGATCAGTCGGCGGGTCACTTTCATGGAATGCCCATTTTTGCATAATTAGATCCCACCAGTGGGTTTTATTCCCGATGGCTTGCCACGGCTTTTAAATGAAAACCCTTGTAGGATAAATACCCCGTCCGCCCGCAACGGGGTCGTTCATTGAAACCATTTATCGGTTCAAAATCTTGTAGGCCACGGGAAAAATAAGGCCCTCCCAAAGGGCGTACTGTTTTGCCGAAGGATGAATGCCATCCTCCACGAACATTTCCGGATGATTGCAAAAGGTTTGTGAAAGTGGAAAAATATCCACCACCGGGAGTCCCCTTTCCCCGGCTTCTTTTTCAATGATGGCGTTGTACCTGGAAATTCCCCTGGCGATGTTTCTGCCATAGCCGTAGGTCTCCCCTCTGGGAGCGCAGGAAAAATCCGGTATGGTGACGATCAACAATCGCTCGGGGTGGGGAAGTTCTCTCATCATGCGATCCATCAATGTTTTCAAATGAGAGGTGAACTTGTTTTTTCCGGAGCCATGAACCCAATCGTTTACCCCGATCAATAAAGTAGCAAATGTGGGTTTGGCATTTTCAAAAATCGGAAGCTCTTTTTCGATGGCCTCTTCCACCCTCCATCCGGTTCGCGAGGGATTGACAACCAGCTCGATGTCGATTCCCGCTTCGTTGAGATGCCGGGTCAGCAATGCGGGCCAACAGTCCGTGGGGGCCACTCCCTGACAAATGGTGTAGGAATCGCCGATAGCGGCGTATCGGATAGGTTCTGCCCCGGCGGTATATCCGGCACTACCGGTAAATAAAACAATTGCCAGCCAAAGAAATTTTTTAATTTGTGCGATCAACGGAGGCGCCATAGGGAAAGTAATGGCATGGGTTGTTGCTGACTATGTTTTTTCGGGGTTCATGGATTGAAAATGGGAACGAGATGATATACCGCTCCCACTGCCACGGTGATATAAAACAAAATCCCAAAAATATTCCACAGTTTTTCTTTAAGAGGCCGGGATTTAGCTTCGGAAACTTTGGCCTGTTTGGTCGCGCTGGAATTCATAGAATCCTCTTTCTCCAGAACGGGTTTCCCCAAGGTTAGACAGAATTGATAATTTTATTGTATGAATGTATTTTATAGATTTCCCTGAGAACCTCAACTTTTTTTGCGGTCGGTTTTCAGGTTTCGATTTGGGCTTTACCCGCCGACTCGGCTATGATGAAATAGTGAAACTTTTTAATAAATTTTGGGATAAAAAATGAGAATCAAGATAGCGGAAGTGGTAGGAGAAAATTGCTCATCCATTGATGATGGCGGCAAATTATATCAGACCATCCATAAAGAATTACAAAGCGGCGGCACCGTGGAGCTGGATTTTACGGGGGTCCAAAGTATCATCACACCTTTCCTGAACGCGAGTATCGGGAAATTGCTGGATTTGTTTGAGAAAGAAACCTTAATGGAAAAGTTGGTCCTCTGTCATATTTCCCAGGATCATTTGCGGCGCATCAATGAATTCATCGACTTCAAACATGAGATGAATTCAGAAAAGACCACCCTGAAAATGATGAAGGAATTGTTTGAAGAAGATGATATCGGAGATATTGAGTCTTGAAATTGAGCACATTGGAACCAGGAACGAATTATGGGAATATGGAATATTTTCGGAGAAGGAAAAGAAATCAAGAAGTTTAAGGAACGATTACAAAGCCACCCCGATGATGCCGAGGCGCATTTTTATCTCGCCGCCGCTTTTGAAGAAAAGGGACTTTTGCAGGAAGCCATCGGCGAATTCAAGGAAACCTTGCGCCTCAATCCCAAATCGGCGGGATCGCATTTCAACCTGGGTATTTTATACGAAAAGACCAATGATGGGAAAAATGCCATCCTTCATATCCTTAAAGCCGGAAGCCTGTTTAGTGAAAAGGGGGATCCTCACAACAAAGAGAGGGCTTATAAAAGATTGCGTGACTATTACCAAAAATTTGGATTCAAGCCCGAAGACTTTACTAAAGGAGAACTAAAAATTTGACCAGCGTGACGCTGGACCCAGTGTTAACGTGCCATGGGTTTTTGAGGAATTATTAGTTTCTCTATAAATAGGAGTTTTTCGGCCTGCGGTCTCCGGTGTTTTAATGGGTTGGCTCATCGTCCAGATTGAACTTTTCGAGATGCCCTGAAGAAATAAAAAATTTTAGGGACCCAGTTGCCGGATGGCTTCGTAAACCACGATACTCGCCGAGTTGGCCAGGTTGAGTGAGCGGACCCGGTCATCATATTGCGGAATGCGGTAAATTGGCCTGGCATGAGTTTTCCTGAACTCTTCCGAAAATCCTTCCGTCTCACTGCCGAAAAAGAGATAAGACCCCTCTTTAAAACGATGCTCGTAAATGATCGCTTCCGCCTTGGTGGAAAAAAAGACCTTGGGAGATTCTTTTGGGATGGAGTCAAAAAATTTCTCCAGGCTTTTATGAGTCACCACCCGAACATGTTTCCAGTAATCCAGCCCGGCGCGTTTCAGTTGCGTGTCATTGATTTCAAACCCCAAAGGTTCAATCAGATGCAGTGTGCTTCCTGTCGCCAGGCAAAGCCTTCCTATGGACCCCGTGTTCACGGGAATTTTGGGTTCTACCAGCACGATATGCAAATTATGGGGCATGGATTTTCTTTCCGTTAATTTTCATTTAAAAGGCTTCTTGGTTTCTGCCAAGTTAGGTGATTAAGCGTTTTAACCAATAAAATCAACCAGCTAGGATTACCATTAAAAAAGTGGCATGGTTTAAAACCCAGACCTATATTTGAAGCTGAGAGATTCAGGAGAAAACTGGAATCCTGATGAAAGTTTATGCATCCCATTGTTATGGAAAGTTCCAAATAATGGAAATGGGTTATTGAATTTAATTTTCAATAATGAGAACCTTTAAAAGGTTTTCTTTAATTTTAAGACCCCTTCCATTGGAGTAATTCATTTTAAACGTCATTGTTCGGGAAGAGAGGACGCTTATGCTTAGCAAACATGTTCCCCACCGTTATTCCAAAGAACATGAAGACCATTTGGAAGAGATTGGCGATTACATGACATCCCCTGTATTTAATGTTGATTCCGAGTCATTCGTAAAAGAGGCCGCGCAAATCATGCAATCCAAGCATATAGGATCTCTTTTTGTCAAGGAAGGCGATAAATTTGTCGGGATTATTACCGAAAATGATTTGTCGCGCAAGGTGGTTGCAGACAATCTGGATCCGGCAACAACAAAAGTTTCAGAAATTATGACAGCGCCCATACTCACCTTGGATTGTATAGAGCATGTTGAAAAAGCCAATCAATTGATGGCGCAAAATAAAATCCGCCATATGGGCGTGACAAAAAAGGATGAAATAATCGGCATATTGTCTGTTAGAGATTTAGTTGCTTATTTTGCCAATCCGAGAATCAGAACCTGGTAAGAAAATAGTCTAAACAGGCTAAACCTGGTTCTCGGAAAATGCAAATTATTTTAATTTAAACGTTGGTTTTATATTTGTCTGGGAAGGGGCTAAAACCTATGACTCAAGATATTTCTGGTACCAACAATGAGGATGCTGAAAGCTTGCTGGATGATATCGGGGATTACATGAATGCTCCAGTACTCAGTATCGCCCACGATTCTACAGTACAGGAAGCGGCGCAATACATGCGTGTCAGTAATGTTGGCTCACTTTTGATAAAGGAATACGATGATTTTGTGGGAATCGTCACCGAGACGGATTTGACCCGCAAGGTGGTGGGCGATGGATTGAATCCGGAAACCACACCTATAGCCAATATCATGACTCAGCCGGTGCAAAGTATGGACCGTTTTCTCCCTGTTGAAGAGGCGAATAAGTATATGCATAAGAACAAGATTCGTCACTTGGCTGTTACCGAGAATGGGAAAATTGTAGGCATGTTATCCATAAAGGATTTGGTCGCTTACTATGCCAAATCATCCTTTAAAATGCAGGAATGATGGGCTGAGTTTCTTTTGCATCGATTCAAAATAAGCGCTTGTCGGCCATGTGCCCAAGCGCTTATTTTTTTGTGAGAGGAGTGAAAAGAGGGAAATGAATTGAGGCCAGACGATGGAGCCCGGAGAACATCAGCTTTTACCGTCCGGGTTGCTTTTTATGCCAGTCCACGGTTTCCTTCAGGCCTTTTTGCAAATCATATTGCGGTTGAAATTCAAACTGGCCGAAAAATTTTTCTGATGATGCCGTCCAGGTACTTTGGCGGATATCGATGATTCGTTGGCGGTCCAGCAAAGGGGGTTTTTTCTGGTAGATGGATATGAATTCCAGCAGAAGTCCAATAAAAGCCAGGAGCCTGTCCGGAATGCGAATGGATCGGGGACGGACATTCAGAATTTTTGACACGGTTTCGACCACGTTATCCCAATGGTAAAAATGTCCATCGGTGATGAAGTAAACGTCATTTTCCGAAGAAGGGCAGACTGCGGCCCTCAGCATGGCCTGAACAAGGTCGGTTATATATATGAGGGACAGGACGCGGTTTTTATGGCCTATTTGCAGGTTCCAGCCCCTGGCGATTCCATCTATGAAAGCGAAGAAGTTAACTTCTCTCGGCCCATACACGATCGGCGGACGAAGGATTACCAGTGGCAGGGATGATGAAAATTGCCGGGCAATCTCCTCTCCCGCCAGCTTGGATTTCCCGTAATAGGTAAGGGGCTTGCAGGGCGTGTTTTCATCGACCGGCTGGTCCGGCAGTGCAGGACCCACGGAAGCCAGACTGCTGATATGAATGATTCGCTTAAGATGTTTCCCATGCTCCGCGCATTCTTCATATAGGGTTTTACATGCAGTGGCGTTGGCCTGGAAAAATTCCTGCCGGGTTTTTGCACGCGTCAGCCCGGCGCAATGAAATACATAGTCCGTTTTCCCCAGACATTCCTTTAAAGAAAAAGGCTTCTCCAGATTCCCATAATGAAGTTGAACTTTTGTACGATCGAGCCACCGCAGGTCGCTCGTCCTTCGGACCAGACAATGAACCTTGCAATGACCCTGTAACAGGGCATCGACAACGTGACTTCCGATAAATCCCGAAGCCCCGGTGACCAAAACGGTGGCATGGTCTATGGTGAAATTCTGGTTCATGAAAAACCCTGATTCAGAAAGAACGGTCCCGCCCTTAAAAAGTCAGGACACCCGCTACACGGGGGGAGGCTTGAGCCTGACCCTACGCGCCCCTTACAGGGGAGGAAAAGCCTGCTACGCAGGAGGGCTGACGCTCACTTCGTTCACGAGCCCTTGAAAATCTAAACCCATTGCACGTTAATACTGGGTCCAGCGTCACGCTGTCGGCGGGGATTATCCTTGCATGATCCTGAAACAGGGCGTTGACCGCTGGTTTCGATTGCTGGAGAGGCGCAAAAAACCCGATTATTTGGAAATGATTCCTAAAATTT
>JADFGI010000107.1 GCA_022567815.1 Nitrospinota bacterium | reverse complement strand
GAAATTCATTTCAAAACCGCCCTGGAATACTGGTACATCCAGAATCTGGAAGGGGCGGCCAGGCACTACAACAAAGTGATCGACATCAGCCCCGGCCACGTGCAGGCGCATCTGAATCTGGCGAGTGTTTATGAGAAAATGAAAGAATGGGACCGCGCCATCGAGGAGATCGCAATCGCCCAACGCATCGGACGCGAAAATAATGATGAATATGCCATCTCCATCGCGGAAAACAAGCTGGGCTTCATCAAGGGCCGGATGAATCTGAGTGAGGAGGAGTTTAACCACAAGATCCAGCCGCCTTTTGATTAGCAGGTTGCTGAAAAACTATTTTTGCATCCCTTAGCGGTCACACTGAGCCTGTCGAAGTGTGAAGACAGCCATAATTATCAAGGTCATACTTCGACAGGCTCAGCATGACAACAGTGGAAACCCTCGTTTTTAAGAATTTCTCACCAATCTGCTCATCGAAAAGCTCAACTTCGATCGAGTTCTGTCTTGAAACTTCCCAACCGTCTTTGAAATTGTTTGGTCACGTAATTGGAATCGTTATCGTTGGAAATAATGTGAGGGGTTATAAATATCATCAATTCGGTTTTTTTGCTGGTCTCAGTGTCTGTGCTGAAAAGTTTTCCCAACCAGGGAATTTTTCTCAAAATTGGAATGCCTTCATTAGAGATGACCGTATCGGTCCGTATCAACCCGCCCATCACCAGTACCTGGTTGTCCTTGAGTACGACTTCCGTGTGTAACTGCTCGGTCCTGAAGGAAGGAACGTCGTTTATCAGCGGTCCCAGACTGCTCACTTCCTGATCGATCTGCAGGTTGACATAGTTATCGGAATTAATTTTTGGAAATATATTTAATTTGATGCCGACACTTCGATATTCAATGGTGGTCTGGGTGACCGGGTTGGCGGCCCCCGCGGAAGTGATGGAGGTGCTTTGAACGGGGATTTCGTCCACAATGGAAATTCCCGCCGCTTTGTTGTTGGAAGTTACAAGGATGGGGTTGGCCAGGATATTGGCCTTTGAGTCCGAAGCGAAGGCCTGAAGTCGAAGGATCAGGTTGCTGGGATCATTGATAATCAGGCTCCCTCCCCGCTGAAGAAGGCTTGCCGTGGCGCCGCCGAGAGAGGACCCCAGGGTGGAGGGAGTAGTTTGGCTCACTCCGCCGATAAAGGTATTGCCTCCGGTGTCTCCTTTAAGCACCCATTCAAGTCCGGAGCGTGTTTCCGCGTCTATGGTTACGTCAATGATTAAAACCTCGATGAGCACTTGTTGGGGGAACAAATCCAGCTTTTTAATAAGCGCGAGCAGGGGGGGATAATTTCTTGGGTTGGTGCGGATGACCAGGGAATTAGTGTCCGGGTCTGGAATGATGATGATTTCCCCTTGAAAGCTATCGGGAATTGCCCCCGTGGTTTGGATGGAAGGTCCTTTTTTCTGTTTCGATTCGGGTTTATTTTTGTCGTCCCTGGCGTTGAGCTTCTTTAACTTGTTGTCTTTATTTCCGTAAAGCTTTTTCACTTTCCCCGTATTGGCGGGTTGTTTGCTCGCATCGTTTTGCGATTGGAATATTTCATTGAGCAGGCCCGCCATCGCCGTGGCATCGCCGTTTTGAATGTAGTAAACGAACGTGCTGGAGTCCCCCTCGGAAATGGGTTGATCCAGTTTTTTGATCCAGAATTCGATGGAGGGCAGGATGCGTTCAAAGGCATTGACCACAAGAATGGAGTTCATCCGGGACAATGAAAGAAAGTTCAGGGAGTTTCCCAGGGATTCGGTGTACCCCATGGAAGAAAAAATTTCCTCAAGTTCAGCCACCACGGTTTCGGAATCCGCATGGCTGAGTTTAAACAGTTGAATGTCCGAAGAGGCTAATTTGTCTATGTCCAACGCCTCCACCACTTTCAAAATCCGCTTAACATTGACGGCCATTTCGATCAGCATGATGTTTTTGGTTTCAGGAACGTCGATAAAAGTCGAGTTTTGAGTGAGAAGTGGAGCGAGAATTTTTTTCATCGACTTCACGGATATGTATTTCAGGGGAATGATCTGAATGATCATACGCTCATGCGAGGGGATCATTGGATCGTTGCCGTAAAAAATACTCAGTGGTTTTTTGCCAGAGTCCTTCGCTGGCACGAACCGGTAAAAACTTCCTCTTTTAATAACGCTGATATTGTGCAGGGCAAGGATTTGTTCCAGAACCACATAAAGATCCCGCACCGGGATTTCGTTGAAGGTTTGCAAAGTCACCTTGCCTTTGAGGTTTCCCTCGATCAAATAATCCATCTGTAATAGTTCGCAAAAGGTGGTGATGACATCGTAAACCTCGGTCCCTTCAAAATTCAAAGTGATGTGTTTGGCTTTAATCAAGCTTTTGGGAAGGGGAGGGGTCGGATCAAAAGTCGTTCTGATTTTTCTTGCGGAAACTTTTTCTTTTTTCTGAATGATCTCTTTATCAAGAGCATTGTCGGTTGAGGGGCTATTCACCTTTTGCTTTTCCACTTTCACGATGGAACCGAGCAGGGAGGAAATGAAGAATTTTTCCTTCTGGTCGTTCTGGATGAAATACCAGGTTTTGATGCCGGCTGTATTACGTTTGATACGCAATAGCTCGAAGATCTGCCCCTTGGATGCGGTGCCCAGTTTTTTGAAATTGGGGCCGGGCCCCTGGCGGAGAGGGACGTTGTTGCCGGATATTTTTACCCGTCTCACGGCAGGTTTCGCCGGTATTTTACGGATTTGTTTCTTGTCGATGACTTCTGATGCGGGCGTTGCCGAAGTTTTTCGCGTTTCATCGGAATCGGTGGCTCCAGCCCGTATTTCAATGGTGCGAGGGTCTCGTCGGTTTTTGTTAAACTGAATCAACTCGGCGCTCGATTTTTGGAGACGCATGGCGTCAACGGGATTTTCTGCTTGCTGGAGCCGGTCCGGGGA
Organism: Nitrospinota bacterium; assembly: GCA_022567815.1. GTDB lineage: Bacteria > Nitrospinota > Nitrospinia > Nitrospinales > VA-1 > JADFGI01. The sequence continues at coordinate 5,763 of JADFGI010000107.1, read as the reverse complement.
TGTTTTCTGCTGATGACTGCAGGCCATCGGCAAAACAAAAATTGATATGAGAATAACATGCAAAAGTTTGTTCATGCCTTAGGCCCATTTGGGCGGAAAGTTAGATCCTGAATAAATCCGCTGACCAGCAACCGGGTTTTTAATTCTTCAGGATTCGATTTGTTGATTCTTTGTGTGGTTATTTCTTCCACCACCAAAAACTTTTCCGAGTTTTCCATACGATATATAAATTCGGTCAGGTTCCTCAAGCTGGAACGCAGGGTCATGCTAATTGGAACGGCGGGCATTTGATCGATTAGTTTTGCTTTTTCCACCCGCACCTGTTCAATTTTGACTCTGGATTGCAGGGCAAATCCCTTGATAATTTTCTGTAACCTTGCGGCGGCCAGCCCTGGCTGGGTTTCGTTTAAAAATTTTTTAGCCAGGATAATACGGGTCCGCTCATTGGCTATCCTTTTTGCTTTGTAATAGGAATCCTGATTCAATATCTCATAATATTTTTGAATGAACTGAATTTTATTTTGAATTTTTTGGTCCATGAGTTTTTGTTGTGCATAAACCGGTTGAATTACCCAAACGGCCAACAGATAAATGCCTAGTATGACGCCTCCGCCAATCAAAAACTTTTTATCCCTGGGTGTTATTTTCAGCTTCATGGTTTTACTTGAAGCTCCGTTCGAATGGTGAATTTTTCTCCTTCTTTACGATTGGTGATCGCTCCCACAAATCTTGTTTTTTTGAAATAAGGAGAATTTTCAATAATAGGTACCAGCTTGGATGCGGTTTTTGAATATCCGCTGATTTCCATATTGTTTTTGACGATCTTGATATGTGTCAGCCAGGTATCCCTCGAAAGGGTTTTGCTCAATTCCGCCAGAATGGGGAGCTTGGATGGATACTTATTTTCAATCGAGTTCAATGTGCTTATAAATCCACCAAGGTAATCATATTCCCTGTCAATTTCCTGTAACAATTCAGCCTGCTTTTTAACCTCGGCCAATTGTTGGTCCAGATGGGCCATGGTAACATTCTGGTGAATAATTTTGTTGACGAATAATCCAATCAGAAGAAAAATTGCGGCGGTGGCAAGGCCGATTGTGATTTTAATATTATGTTTTTTTCTTTTGGGTTTCAACTCGGCGGATAATAAATTGGCCTCCATCTCATTTCGTTTCAATTCCCTCAATCCCAAGCCGAGGGAAGTTGCCATGAAGGCGTTTGAAAAACCATTATCTGAATCATCTGACACATCGGAGGGGATACCTACTCTGGATGTGGATACCTCTGTTTCTCGTTGGATTTGTTCGGCAAGATAAGGACTGTAGGGTCCTGCGCCCAGCAGATAGATCATTTCAACCGATTCTTCATCATCGATATTTCTGGAGGATTCCAATGCGTATTGCAATTGCTCAATGATTATTTTTGCCAACCCTTGCGCGATGGATTCGTAATACGACTCATTCAGATCCGTTTGGAAAAACCCGCGCTGGAAGTCCGGGTCATGGAAAGGAGCGTTTTTTGAAAAATCGATGTGGCGGTTTTTTAAAAGAGAAAGTTCGATCCCATGGGGACCCACATCAATCACCGCGGAAAGCGGAGGCATCTCGGTGAATTGTGACAGAATCAGGTTGACGTTGGAGAATGTGGGCACATCGATAATGCCGGGTTTCAGGTTCAGGCGGCCCAGAATTTCCAGATAATAATGCGCAATTTCCTTTTTAACCGCCACCGACATGACATGAAACAGGTTTTCTTTTATTTTGCCGACGTGATACCCGAAATACAGATTATCTATATTGGAGGAAAAATGTCTTGCCAATTCGAATTTTACCATTGTATGAGCCGATTTCAGATCAGGCGCGGGCAGTTCGAATGATTGAAAACTGTAATGAGTCCTTGGCAGGCTGATCGCCAGATTTTCCGGCCAGGCATCGGTTTTCATCAGGAAGCCGTTGATTTTTTGAAGAAAATATTTTTCCGAACTTTCCGGGTCCTGGGAAAGCAAAGGTATCTTGAAAAAATCAGCATCGATGATTTTGATCGACCGGAACGTTTTTCCCAAAAGAGTGAGGGAAACGGATTCTTCCCGAATATCAATGCCGAGCGATTTTTCCAGATAAATATTTTTCATGGTTCAATAAAGTTGTCGTTCCAATAATGCGTCAATAATCCTGAACCTTGAACGGCCTTGGATTTTTCCAGGACCACGGATATGGTGTGACGGGTGCCACCATCGGAAAAACTTCCTGTCGAATAAATGCGGAAGTGAGTGGAAGTGGTGTCGTTGTAATAGCCTTTTTCCTTTCTTGATTGGAGAATTTCCTGCACCTGGGTTTGCTCAAACAGAACGGAAAGAACTTCGGGACTTGCCGTGTTGGGGTTGACAGGCGAAGCGTCATAAACGGTGAGGATTTTCTCCAATCCTTTATACTTAAGCGCACCATTTTCATTTTCCCGAGGACCGTAAAAAATTTCTTCCGTCATTCCACGGATCTTGAGCAACTCCGTCAGGATTTCAATCCTGCCATTTTTTGCCGTGTAGGGCAGGCCCTCGTTTTTGTAGTATTCCTCTTCCGCGCCATTGATGCGGTGACGGGAATCCGGGTCAATCCAATCGAGGATGGAATCAACGATAATATCCCTTTCTACTCCTAATTCAACCCCCGCATATTTCATCACTTTTAACAATACGCCCCGCGAAGCTTTATTGATGGCAATTTTTCCGTTTTCGTCGGTGATGGTATAGGTTATTTCACCGTTGCCAAAGGGAATTTTTTCACGTTTGATGACTTGGTATTCTTTTTCTTTTTCCTTGCTGTCTTCACTTTCATCGACCGGCACAATACCCGCAAAATTCCTGGTCTTCCTGTTATCCCCGGTTTCATTATTTTCTATAGAATCCTTTTTAGGCGCCTGGGGTTTGCCGGAAATCCACCCATGATCGGGATGAATCGAGTGAAACCGGGCGGGTTTTATAATTTCCGCCATGGCCAGGGCGATCCCCGCTTTGGCCAGATAATAACTTTCGACGTCTTCCTTAAAGTTCCTTGTGGTGTTCACTTCCATTTTCATGGAAAAGGCAAATTCCGTGGCCAGGGCAATCAACAGAACCAGCACCCACAGGACCACCATCATCGCAATTCCGTTTTGATTTTTTTCAGGACGCCGCATTGTTTTCCTCGTCTTCCGGGGCCGGGAGGTTGAATTCCATCCCCGCATGAAGCAGTAAAAGGACAGGCGGGGAAGAAACCAATTTTGGTTTTTTATCGCTTCCCGCAACCACCGGCTCCAAAAGTCCCAAGGAGATTTCTACGCCCTTCGGCAGTGTGATGACGGATCCTTTTTGCAATGTCTTGCCATCGTCCGATGCATATTCTGTTTTGGATGGGATTGGCGGATTGAATAAAATCTGTTCCACCCATTTCCCCTTGTAAGGAAAAGCTTCCTGTTTAAGGCCTGCTCCCGCCTGGGAAGTTACTTCCAGTATGTAATACCGAAAATTCAAATAAGCGACATCCTCCGCTAAGAGGTAATAGCGTTCCTTGTTTGACGAGGGTTTGGTTTCCGTGAAAATATTTCCGGAAGAGATTTCCTTCTCCATCATGATAATTCCCTTCTTACCTGTTTTAGGGTGCTTACCCAGGTAGAACCGGACCTCATGCGCCCAAACGGAATCATCCGTTGCCGCAATGGGACTGGCGAAAGTTACAAATCGGATGGAGTTCTTTTTCCCCTCAAAGGCCAGAAGGTTTTGGGCTTGACCTGCTGAGATCTCCGTGGGAAAAGATATTTTTTTTGGGGGAGGGACGAATACGGGATAGCTGGATTTTATTTTTTGCGACAGATGCTCGCCAATGATTCTGAGCCGCTGAAAGGTCTCTATTTTTTGTTGTCCCACTTCCTGGGCGGAAATTCCCAGGCGAATGGCGCCAAGGGAAATGGCCAAAATGAAACCGACCATGACCATCGACAGAATCAATTCCAGAAGGGTGAATCCGTTGGCGTTTTTTACTGGCTGTATCATGAGATTAAAATCCGAAACCGGAAATATTAACCTTGCCAGGAGGTTGCGGCGCTCCGCTGATGCTGGAAATCCCCTGCTCCGTGGTTTCACTCACCCCTGATGAAGAGGCAGAGCTGGCAGTGGGTTGGGCTTCCTGAGCAGGGTCTTGCGTTGGGTCTTCTGTACCCGATGAGGTGATTCCACCGCCGAAAACCTTTGCCAGTTGTGAATCCGGAGCCGGGTTGACCTCTCCATTCAACTTCAAGGTGACGAGTTCCACGTTGCGGGGTTTTTGGTTGTCTTTCCATAAAACCTTTAAGGTCACTTTCGACAGGTTGATGTTTTGTTCAGGATCGTTCAGGGGAGAATCGTAAGGTTCGATGTTCAGGGACCATCGAAAATTTTCTTCATTTTCGAACGTTCCCGAAGTGGCGGCGGTTTCATAATTCAGCATTTCTATTTCACTGAGTTTGGAGTTCGCCAGACCCACCGCCCGTTGATACTGATCCGACATTCCTACCGCCTTGATGCTCACCGAAAACAGATTGAAGACAGTCAAATATCCTATCGCCATGATGGCAAGGGCGACAATGACTTCCAGAAGAGAAAACCCTTTGTTATTGAGTTTTCTGATTAATTTTGGAAGTTCCGGTGATGGCGTCGATAGTGATTTCATAGGCCGTATCGGATTTATCAGAAGAAATTTTTGTTACCCGGATAGCTCCTCCGCTGGAGTTTCCTCTTGGATAGAATTTGATGGCAAATTTTCCCTTATCAATTATTTCTCCATCGCTGGTGATATGCGCCATCGCATATCCGGGAGCGAGGGTCCTGGAAGTGGCGGGGCGACTTTTCTCCTTGGAAGTGATCCAGTATTTTCGGGACTCTCCGTTGAAGGTGAACACGGTTTTGCGGGTGATGGCTTCGCTCCGGGCAAACCGCAAAGCCGATTTGATTTTACGCGTTTCAGTCTGGTGCTTGACACGTTCCAGAGTGGACATCAGGAAGGGTGTCGTCAAACTCGCGATCAACCCTATAAACACGAGGACGACGATGAGTTCCAGCAGGGTGAAACCCCGTGCATTCCTCAGTTTTCCGAAAATCTTACTCGAAGTTTTTCCAACTGACAATGTCGAGATTATTTTCCTCGCCCCCCTCCGTTTTGTCCGCACCGTATGAAATCAGATCATAATCTCCGTGATCGCCAGGGGCGGTGTAAACATATTCACTTCCCCATGGGTCTTTTGGGACATTTTTTTTGAGGTAGTTTTTTATAGCTTCCAGGCCCTCTTCCGTGGTCGGGTATTTACGATTTTCCAATCGGTACAAGTCGAGCGCCTGGCCCAGCATTTCGATTTGCGTCTGCGCACTCTGCTGACTGGCTTTATCGACACTGCCAAAAAGCTTGGGCATGACCAAAGCCGCCAACAGCGCGATAATCACCATGACCACCATGAGTTCTATCAAGGTAAAACCTTCAGCATTACGAATTAAATGTTTGTTGGATGCCGGGAGTATGTTCATCTCTTTCCTTTAAACTTGCTATTGAAGTGGTTTGAAAATGGGGATCTTTAAAAATTCATATTTTCTGGCCTTTGCAATCGCCAACCCCTTAAATTAAGGGCTTGGCTCATAGTTCAGGCGGGATTTTTAGAGATGCCCTAGAGCCTGTCGTCAAATTCGCCAAACCATCAATTATTATCTGGGTACTACCCCAGAATCTGCCACGAATCGTATATTTCGTCGTCGCGAGCCTCTAC
>JADFGI010000106.1 GCA_022567815.1 Nitrospinota bacterium | reverse complement strand
CGGGGAGGAGGTGCGGAGCAAACGTTCGTTTCGGTCACGAGCCCCAAGAACCTTAGTTAGCAGAGAAAATTGTTGCCATTCGGATCCAGCGTCACGCCCGTTGCGCGGGAGGAGAAGAGGGGCGAACGTTCGCTTTGCTCACGAGTCCCGGATTCTAGGGAAACTATTAATTCCTCCAAAACCCATCGCACGTTAACACTGGGTTCAGCGTCACGCGGGTCGCGCATCAATATTGGGTCCAGCCTCCAGGCTGGCCGCTTGTGGCGAAGTCGTTCATTATTTGCTGGTCCTCAGTGTGTTCTTTTCCTGATGCTGGTGATTTGACGTTTTAGTTCCCCCGATTCAACCATGCGCCGGACACGCAAAACCGCTCCCGGCGTAAAATCCTTCTTTAAATAAAGTTTGCCGATTTTGTCAGAGGTGGCGAAATTCAGATTTTCATCCCGCCAATTTTGAATTGTTGAAACCATCAATTCAATTCCCGTTGTTAGAATTTTTCCCGCAAGAGTTTGTTCATCGTCATCGCTATTTAATTCGATAGTGGACTGAGCGGTGATTTTGCCCATGTCTATTCCGGAATTTGTTAAATGGACGGATGCTCCCAGTTCTTCCAGGCGTCGATTATGGATGGGCCAAAAGGTGCAGGATGAACCTCTGCAGAAACGGGGCAATCCAACATGAAGGTTAAAAATCTGTCCGGGATAAAGGTTGAGGATTTGCTGGCCAAGCAACCCTGTCCCAAAAATGGCAATGAATCCTGGTCGGAAGCCTTGTATTATTTTTACCGTTTCTGGGGAATTTAGATTTCCTATTGGTATCTTAATGAAGGGAGGGTTATTTGACGTTGGAATCCAATTTGTGGGTCCAAAAGCCTGGTTTTCAAATTTTTTTCGCCGGGCAAAAAACCATTCCCAGGCCCTTTTTTCATCATTTGATTGGGCAGTCGGTTCGGGGTAAACCATCCCTTCGGTCAGCACGGCTGAGAGTGGAAACCGGGCATTCAACTGATTGACGAAATATTGATGGCGCAAATCTTCCCCCGTGATGACCAGGATTTTATCTCTACCATTCGAGGTGAGTTTGTCAGATGTCATTTGGATAAACCTTCAGAGAGTTTGTGTAAGTGTATGACTTTTATCATAAACAAATTATTCCTCTATGGTTTTTGGAAAAGTGGGTCAATCCCATTTTTAGTTGAACCGTGAAAGTTATCGTAGTTTCAATATTACCATTCAGATTTCTTAATCTCTCTCCAATTAGTATTTCATGTGTTCGGAACTCCCTAACCCATAGAGAAAAGATTATTTTCTGCTATTATGTTGGCCAGTCTTGACAAAAATTTCGATTTATGCGTGGTCGTGCTAAATTTGGCATTGCTTTTTGTTTGTGCCCTAAACCTGCATGTAGGATAAATCCTTTGGAGGGTAGCCAAAATGGATATCAGCATTGAAAAGACCGAATTGGAAAACAACCTTCTCAGTTCTGATGCGAAACTCCTGATGTTGAAATTGGAATTGTTGAAGAGGATTGATTTGTTTAATCCACTCTCTCCGTCCACAATCAAATTTATCGTTAAAAACAGCCGGGATATTTACTTGAAAGAAGGGGATGTTCTTATTGAAGAAGGGGAACCGGGAAAAATTATGTATATCATTCTTTCCGGCCAAATTATGATTTATAAAGGGGGAAAAAAGATTACCACTCTGGGGCAGGGCGAATACTTGGGAGAGATGCCGTTGATCGATAGTAGGTCCCGTTCGGCCTCCGCCAAAGCGGTGGACAATGTTTTACTGATGGAAATTTCCCCGGATTTATTCAGCAAATATATTTCCAACAACTCAAAGGCCTTGTTTGAAATGATGAAAGTTTTTTCATCTCGCCTTCGAAGCGATTTAGAGTCGATGTCCAGTGACATGCAAAGAATGAGTAACTTTACCCATGACATGAGAAATTGCCTTGTTCCGCTGGGAATCACCGAAGTTCTTTTGAATGAAATGGTTAATACCCTGCGTGGAACGGAGAAACATCATAAAGAGCGCGAGGGCCTGGATAAAGTGAAAAAGGGCGTCGACAAATTGGTTTCAGTTAGGAACAATCTGCTTGTTCTAATCGACCAGTGCCTGGCCTGCGTAAAAAAAGCCAAGAGGGAGCATATTAAGGAAGAAATTGACATCTCTTCGCTGGTAGAGGAAACGGTAGATGAGGTGTCTTGCCATAAAAATTTGAAAAGCAAAGAAGTTACGATAAATGTTGAGGGGAAGATACGGAAGGGTTATTTCAATTATCTTGATATCAAAAGAGTTCTGCAGAATTTGATCATCAACGCGGGTTATGTCACGGAAAAAAACGGGAAAATAGAGATCAATATAAAAGATCTCAATGACGTGGCCCAATTCAGTGTCAGGGATTACGGATGCGGAATCAAGGATGAAATCAAACCTCTTTTGCTAAAGGAAATATACACCTCCAAATCCGACGGCAATGGATTTGGATTGATGTCCTGCCGCGAAATTGTCGAAACAGATCATCATGGCAAGATTTGGTTTGAATCCGAATGGGGTAAAGGGACTACTTTCTTCTTTACTATTCCCCATCCCAAATGATTCATTCTAAAACTCTGAAGGTTTCAGATTCAGGGAGCTTGGTTTTTATAAAAAAATGTTCCAATTTTTTTTAAGGCGTAGGGATAGTTTGTGAGGGGGAAATTCAATGCCAGATGACAATGCAGAAGATATGAAAGCGGATGATGCGCCTGAATTGGCTAAAGATCTTGACATCAATGAATCTTCGGAAAAAATCGATTTGTTAAAGCGTGAATTTTTGCGGAAGATCAATCTTTTTGGAGTTCTACCGTCAAATATTGTGGATTTAATCGCCCAAAATAGCAGAGACGTTTACCTGAAAAAAGACCAGGTCCTTTTTAAAGAAGGCTACCTGGAAAAAAAGATGTTTATCATATTGTCCGGTTGCATTTTGATTTGCAAGGGAATCACTGCCAAAAAGCGGATCGCAGTTTTGGGCGCTGGAGAATATTTGGGCGAAATGGCTTTGATCGATTCTCAACCCCGGTCAGCCTCTGCGGTCGCATTGACTGAAGTGTTGCTTATGGAAATTTCCGAAAAATTATTTAAGGAACATATAGCGACCAATCCGGACGCTTTAATGGAAATGATGAAAGTGTCCACCCTCCGAATTCGAAATGATTTGGATATGATGGCAAACGATATGCAAAAGATAAGTAATTTCACTAATGACATGAAGAACTGCCTGATTCCCCTGGGAATCGCTGAAATTTTATTGACTGATATTTGTAACTCCCTGCGTGGAACCGAGGAATATCACAAAGCAAGGAGTGGTTGGGAAAAAGTTAAAAAAAGTTTTGACACCATGCTCTCAGTGAAGAACAACGTGGTGACCCTGGTCGATCAAAGCCTGGCCTGCGTGAAAAAGGCCAAAACCGAATATCATCGTGCGGAGTTGGATTTTTTGCCTTTGATTGAAGAAACGGTAGAAGAGCTGGCCTGTCATAAGGTTTTGAAGGGAAAAAGTATCAAGATCCATATTGATGGAAATCCTCGCAAGGGGTTCTTCAATTATCTCGATATCAAAAGAGTATTGCAAAACCTGATAATCAATGCAGGATACGTCACGAAAATGGACGGTCAAATCGATATCCATGTCAAAGAACAGGGTGAGACCACCCTTATCAGCGTGAAAGACTATGGCAAAGGTATACCCGAGGATATAAAATCGCTATTGCTCAAAGAATGTATCAGCACAAAGGAAGATGGCTATGGATTCGGGTTGATGTCCTGTAGAGAAATCATTGAAGACCATCACCAGGGAAAAATTTATTTCGATTCCGAAGAGGGTAAAGGGGCAGAATTCCACTTTACTATCGGTCATGCCAAATAATTAATAAAAAGTCCCTCCGCCCGCATACCCTTGCAATAAAATACAAGGCATTCGTCCCCCCTCCAGCATCATAATTCCCCGCCAATTAAGTTTCTGGTTCCAAGGCCCGACTGGACTCGATAACTACAGTGTCCAGCTTTCTCGCAATTAATTTTCGCAAAATTTAAAATTCAGCCATTCATTGCTTTCTTCGATCAATAGAAAGTGTGTTTGACTACCCATTTAACCAATAAATCCAATTAAATTAATAAGTTACTGTGACATGTTGTGCTCGGTGTGTCTGAAAATTTGTTATCAGCGGGAAACTTGATCCACGGCGCACTATTTAAATATTTTGAAAAATCGGGCTTAATTTGAAAAACCGTGATTGGCGCATTTTTGGCAAGCATTTTGCTCCTATAAGTCAGCAAATATCAACTTTATTAGGGAACCTCTTCACGGAAAGGGTTTCCCTGGTCCCTTTGAAAAGGAACCGGAGGATTTTAAGACTAACTCCTTGGCCGGGATGCTGATTGTAATTGATCCATGAGAAATTTGATTCCAATAATATTTTTTTTTATAGCTTCCTGTGCCGGCATGGGCTCGTCCCCGCAAACCTATCAGGTGGGAGAATATTCGGTTAACATTGCAGGCGCCGAAAAGGTAAACTCTGAATACCAGAAGGTTTGCTCATTAAACTGCTCTCGTTTGGTGAAGGGATTTGTAAATTTTCGCACAAAAGAAATGTGGTCCATTCAAAGCATGCCCGTGGTGATGCATGAATTCAAACATATTATTGAAGGTCATTACCATCCCAAAACCATTTCCATGAAATAAAAGCATGACCGGCCTTCCCACTTTGTAAATTACCCTGTCTTCCCAAGCCACCCCTTTTTACAGAAATTATTTTACGTAACCCGGAATCCGCTTTCACAAGTCCTCAGGGGAATCTAACTCGTCTTTACCTCCACAATCCAACGTCCTATGTTGAAGATTGCTATATAAAAACTCCAATAAGAACATTTCAAACTCCAATAAGAACATTTCCATTAAATTTCTTTTGCTTGAAATAGTATTTCAATATTCTGCTAATCGTGTTATTGTCTCGTCGTTTATATTTTAAAATATCCTGCCTGCAACAAAAACAACATATCCTGCCTGCAACAAAAACAACAAAAAGTCCGCTAGATGAATTCCATGAGTCAAAGAGTCAAAGAGTCAAAAGATTATTTATGAATAAAAGAACTTTTGCATTTACTCATCTTGGGTTTAATGTTGGTTGTTGGGTAGTTTGCCTCAATTGGCTCGCCTTGGCCATTATGATTTTTCCGTCGATAGCCAAGGCCCAGGTTCCGTCTGCCGGGCAATCGGGCGTTGTCGAAAAGTCCCTCCGTAAAAGCCAGCCCAAGGTTATAATCCCCGCCAAAGGTGAGATACCGAATATCACGATCAAAGACAGCCGCAAACTTGAAGATGCGGGCGCCGGGCCATCTTTCTTTGTCAGGAAGATAGAAATTGAGGGCAACACCTTGTTTGACAATGAAACCCTGGCTCCCCTGGTCGATATTAAGGAAGGAATTGAGATGACCTTGGGGGTTTTGGCTTTGTATGCCCAGGAGATCACCGCCTACTATAACTCGGAAGGCTATATTCTTGCCCGTGCCTTCATCCCGCAACAGGAGATCAAGGATGGCGTTGCCAAGTTGAAGGTTGTCGAAGGAAGGGTGGGGGCTGTGAGTGTCCGGGGAACCAAAAGGCTCAGGAGCTCCGATTTCGTCAAACGCCTTGAAGCCGTCACAGAAGATGAGATTTTAAAGGAACAGACCCTTGAACGGGTTCTTCTGGAGCTGAATGATATGCTGGGGGTTCAGGTCCGCTCCGTATTGAAACCGGGAGAACTGCCGGGAACGTCGGATTTGGTTCTGGAGGTGACTGAATCGCGGCCCTATCAGATCTCGTTTGACGCCGATAATTTCGGGTCCAGGTTTACTGGAAAGAATCGATTTGGTCTCACTGCAACGGTTGGCAGTCTCTTAAAATTAGGCGATCAGTTTTCGGTTCGCGTCGTGGAATCCGATGCCAAACAGCATTTTATCCAACCGGTTTATAGTATTCCCATTGGCAATCATGGGACTACCATAAGAGGTTCCTTCACTTATTCCGAATTCAGGTTGGGGGAGGATATTGCCTCTCTCGAAGCGGGGGGCGAAGCTGTATTGTACGATATTGGGGTCAATCAGGTCCTTCTGCGCAATCGAACCATGCGGATAGCGGCCAATGGGGGATTTGAATACAGAAAATTTATAAACCGGCAGTTCGTTCCCGTTAGCGATACAACCACCAGTGATGACAGGCTGGGCGATTTTTATGTCGGTCTTGGCGGGAATTTTTCGGATTCATTCAGGGGCAACACATATTTTAATATCAGAACCCAATTTGGCTTCACCGAAAGCGATCCCAACGGGTCATCTAATTCCAGGGCGCAAGGCCGTGGAAATGGCACCGTCGCTACGGTTGACGTAGTGCGTTACCAGGGCACGAATATTTTAAACAGTTATTTTTACATGAAAGCCGAAGGCCAGGTTGTCAGTGATCGCGTCCTTTCACCCGACCAAATTTCCATTGGCGGTTTTGGTACCGTGCGGGGTTACCCGCTCGCCGAGTTTTCCGGGGATAACGGTTATGTCTTTTCCCTCGAGTATGTTCTTCCTATTCCTTATAAATCTCCAATAGGGTCCGGAAAATTGACCCTCGATCAAGTCCTGTCTTTTTTCGTTTTTGTCGACCACGCCAAGGTGTTTGTTTTGGATAAACAACCCGGAGAGAAGGATCAATCTATCAGTGGCGCTGGTGGTGGAATCCGAATCAACATTCCCAAATCCAAGCCCCATGACCTGTCCGCAAGTTTTTCGATTCTATATGGCACCTCGGCATTCAGAGGCCCGGGTCCCTCTGATGGAAGTAGCGGCACCGTTTATGTGAACGGCATCATAACTTATTGATCGTAGATTTTTCCTACCAGCTTTTCCCAGTCTTTCACCGTGGCTTGAAAGTATTTGCCATATTTTGAATGGCAAACAAATCATAAATCAAACGGCAGACGATTCCTTTCTCTTAATATACATTTGCCATTGAGTTTCAAAATGGATGAGATTTTTCTCTGCGATATTAGCAATATATATTATTACTTCAATCTGTAAAATTTTTAACTTATTGAATTCATGTAAGAAAGAATTTATTTCTTTTCAAATCAGGGGTTTTTATTATAATCACCATGCCGGATTAGGCAAAAAACGTTTCAATCTCTAAGGAATGTCATAAATTTGTGACATGATCGTGATAAAACCGTTACAAAAGAAGTTTAAGGTTCAAAACACCTTATGAGCTATTTTTCAAAAAGAAACTTTACTAACTGTTGCACTTCAGAGTTGAATCCGCCCAGCTAAATTTCTTGCCAGATGTGATTTATGAAAATCTTTATTACAAGTTCGTTTTTTATTCTTCAATGTGCCTTTTTATTGGTTCCATCGGGCCAAACTTTTGCGGCGGAGAATCCTGTTGGCAAGATAATTGGCATCACCGGTACAATTGAGTACTTTCTGGCAGGTTCCGAGCCCGTGGCTGAAGCCAAGCCGGGTGAGGTTCAAACGGTTTCTTTTGAGAAATGGGAACGGGTAATATTTCATCAAGCCGTATACGCCCAAGATAAGTTTCGCACCTCCCGTAAAAGCCGCCTCAAAATTCTTCTGATAGATAACAGCCTCATTGCTCTGGGCCCCAATACCGAAGTGAAGGTGGAGTCCTATCTCTTCAATGCGGAAGACAAACTCCGTCAGGGAGTTATCGGAGTGGCTTACGGTCTTTCCATGTATATCGTCAACAAGTCGCAAACCAATAAAAACTCCATTTTCAGGATCGTCACGCCAACCGCTAATATAGCCACCCGCGGAACCCAGGGATACACGAGTTCCTCGGAGAGTAATACGTTTGTGGCCAACCTGGCCGGTTGCGTGGACACCTCTAATGTTAATCCCGAAATTCGTGCCGTGGTAACGGTGTGTGCCAGGGAGGGAAATAATATTCCCAAAGATAAGCCTCCGACGCCCGCCATGCCGCTGTCCGAAAAAACCCTGGCGCAGATAAACATCATGGTATTGGGTTTGGCGGCTCTTACACCGGCAGAAACAACCGGGTTCACCGATGATTTCCTGCAGACCTCGGAAGCTGATCTGGCAGAACTTTTTGAAGAGAACAATCCATTTATCGTCGAAAATAACCTGTGCAATTTCTAGGATTGAATAATGAGACTGTCGAAACTTGTCAATAAAGTAATTGCCGTCTCATTGGCGTGTTTGATTTCAGGGATCGGGTTTCCTGTCTCCCTGGTTTTTGCTTTGCCCCAGGACGGCAATATTGTCGGCGGTCAGGGCAACATCCACCAGCACACCGCGCAGGATTTACATATTCATCAGGACACCAGCAATCTGATCATCAACTGGCAGGGATTCAACATCGGCGCTGCCGAATCGGTGCAGTTCTCACAACCCGGTATTGATTCTGTAGCGCTCAATCGGGTGATAGGAATTGACCCCAGTATTATTGCGGGCCGTTTGTCCGCCAACGGACAAGTATTCATCACCAACCCCTCGGGCGTTATATTTCTTCCCGGTTCGCAGGTGGACGTGCACGGCCTGCTCGCCACCACGCTCAGTATATCCGACCAGGATTTTCTCAACCGCACTTACAATTTTTTCCAGGACCCCAGCAGGAGTCTGGCCTCGATTCTCAACGAAGGCACGATCAACGCTTCCTATGTAGGCCT
>JADFGI010000105.1 GCA_022567815.1 Nitrospinota bacterium | reverse complement strand
CAAAGCAGGAGTCAGGCGGCAAGAAACCCATTGCACGTTACAATTGGTGCCAGCGTCACGATGGCCACGCGGGGAGGGAAACAGGTCTGACGCTCAGCTCACTACGCTCACGAGTCATGGAGAACCTCCTGATGAAAATGTCAGGATCAAAATTCTGCACGATGGAGGATTCAGTCAGCCATAAACCCATAGCACGTTAATATTGGGTCCAGCCCCCAGGCTGGTTAGAGTTTTAAAATAAATGAAGGAAGGAAGCAATGAGCGAACCGGTTAAATATGAAACTGCCGAAGCTATTTTCAACGGAAGGTTACGGGGAAACCAATTGATGGTCAGCGGCATCCACCTCGGTCCGGAAGAGGCGCGATTGCTGTGGAAGTCGCCTAATTTGACAGAAATCAATTGGCTGGACCTGGACGACAATAGCCTGGGTGATGAGGGCGTAAAAGATCTGGCGGAGTGCGAGTATTTGACCAACGTCCAATATTTGAATCTCAATAAAAACGGAGTGAGCGACGCAGGAATCAGGTATCTTGCGCAATCAAAATACCTTGGCAAATTAAAGCGACTGCATTTGAGAAATAATCCGATAAAGGGAGAAGGGATCATTGCTCTGTTTGATTCCCAAACGCTGGACAATCTTTCCACTTTTCAGGTTCACGATGGCTGGACGTGTAAAAAAATGGAAGGGTGGCGGTACAGACCGCAGGAATAAATCCCACCAGTGGGTTTTATTCCCCGCCCCGCAACGCGGGGAGGAAAAGTGGGGCTGACGCTTGTGATATCCTTTCCATGGCCTTCATGCCCCGCAGGGGTACGCTTTGCTCACGAGCCCCTGGAATTATAGGGAAATTATTAATTCTTCAAAACCCATCGCACGTTAATATTAGGTCCAGCCCTCAGGCTGGTCGCACGTTAATATTGGGTCCAGCGTCACGCTGGCCGCTTGCGGTGGGGTCGTTGATTTATGGAACCGTCGGAAAAATCCAATCAGTTGCATATCCATATTTCCATGGAAGACCGGCCCGGAATTCTCGCGGAAACGCTGGAATCCATTGTCCGGTGCGAGTGGAACATTCTGGATATCAAACAATTCGTGTTTAACGGTTTGTTAAACCTTTCAATATTGCTGGACGGGAACGATTCCAGCGCTATCGACTCTCTCAGGAAAGTCTTGACGGAATACGGTGAGCGTTCCGGGTTGAAAATTGGCATTTATCCCTGGAAAAAGGAAAACCGCCCGGACGCTCCTTATAAACATCGGTCCGTTGTGACCCTTTTGGGAGCCAGCATTGAGTCAACGGGCCTGTTGGAACTCACCCGGACTCTCGCCTTAAGGGACATAAACATCCTCCGTATCGAACAACTGGATTATGGCGATCAGCATGTGATCGAGTTTGTGATTGGTACCCGGCAGACCCATTCCAGTGTTGATGTGCTGAACGCTTTGATGCGATTCAAGGAAAAGTTCCAGGTCGATCTTGCGGTGCAGGACGACACCTTGTTCCGCCGCAACAAACGGTTGATCGTTTTCGACGCGGACATGACTTTCCTGCAATGTGAAGTCATCGACGAATTAGGCAAACTCGTAGGGCAGGGAAGCCGGATGGCGGAGATTACCAGAAAGGCCATGACCGGGGAGATGGATTTCAAGGAAGCATTGGCACAAAGAGTCAAACTCCTCCGGGGATTGCCGGTTGAAAAGCTCGATGAATTGTTTGAACGCATTCCCCTTACGCCGGGAGCGACGGATCTGGTGACAATCCTGCAATACCTGGGATATAAAATCGCCATCGTCAGCGGCGGGTTTCAGTTTTTTATCGAAAAGCTGAAACAGAAATACGGTCTCGATTATGGCTTTGCAAACAATTTGAAGATAGAAAATGGCAAAGTGACCGGAGAACTGGAAGGGGAGATCATCGATGCCGAGGCCAAGGAACGTATTTTAATTTCCCTGGCGGAAAAGGAAGGATTTACTCTTAAACAGGTGGTGGCGGTTGGCGATGGCGCCAACGATATTCATATGCTTGCCCGTGCGGGCCTGGGGATTGCCTTCAACGCTAAACCCATTGTGCAGAAACATGCTCATGCCAGCATCAACCGGTCGAACCTGGAATTGATCCTGTATTTTCTGGGATACAATGGAAAAGATCTCCAGGAATTACGCGAGCTGGTCAAGAGGAAAGAAAACTTGCGGTTTTCGTAAAACTATTGTGTAACCATCCATGTTGATATGTCGGAGTTGAATGGATACCATCTTTTGGATATTTTCAAAGCTATTGTGGATGTTTCTGGCACCGGGGAAAGTATTTTTTATACTGTTGCTTCTTGGAACGATTCTCATTTGGACCCAATGGCAAAAGGCGGGGCGATGGTTGATATCCATTGCAACGATAATATTTCTGATTCCTACTCTTCTGTCCTTAAACAATTTTCTTTTATGGCCTTTGGAGGAACGATTTTCCGCCCCCACAGAGTTGCCGGAAAATATCAGAGGAATCATAGTCCTGGCCGGGGCGGAGCTGGCAGTGACCACATCGACCCGGGGCCAGCCTTCGCTCAATGGAGCCGCCGAGCGTTTGACCACATTTGTTGCTCTCGCCCGACGCTACCCACAAGCCATTCTCATTTATGCAGGCGGTACAGGCTCATTGTCTCGACAAAATTACAAATCCAACGAGACGGCCCGAAAACTTTTTATTCAACTTGGATTGAATACAGATCGTATTCTATTTGATTCAAAGGCACGCAATACGGTCGAGAATGCGCTCAACAGTTTCAAATTAATGGGACAAAAAATCGAAGGGGATTGGGTTCTTATTACGTCCGCTTATCATATGCCGCGGTCGGTCGGTATATTTAGAAAAATCGGATGGGATGTCATTCCCTACCCAGTGGATTACCATACATCGGGTCAATTGAGATTGGACTGGAAATTCGCCATCATGCACAATTTTATCCAATTTTCCAGAGGCTTGCACGAATGGCTTGGCCTGGGGGTTTATTGGATAACGGGAAAAACATCGGCGCTGTTTCCGAAACCAGGCTGAGCCTGGACCCAATATTAACGTGCGATGAATCCCTGAAAAATCAGTAGTTCTTCTTTTCAAAAAGGAGTTGCGCATACTCCCCCTTCTCCGAAGTACCCCTGCGGGGCATGAAGGCAAAGGTCAAATATCACATACCCGTTCCGGGCATGAGAGCTAATGTTAAATACCACAAGGGTTGGGGGGATTTTAATTTTCCCCTGTTTTGCCATAGTCTCATAACGAGGCACAGGGTGGAAAGCCTGCGCTACTACTGTTTTATTAATTTCCGTTCTGTTTGTCTATTTCCTCAAGAAACTCATTGACCGTCCTGACGCTGTCCATATCCTTTATGGGAGCTACCATGCCGAGGATGCTGACGCTCAAACAGAAAGGTTCGTTGAGGTCGCGGCAAATAATGGTGCTGTTGATATGATTTTCCTTGAACCAGGGAAGTTTTCTAAGATTCAGAGGCGTTTTAAATGCTTCGACATCCAGCGAGAAGCCATAATGTTGTTCCAGGTAGCAGCTCAATTCCTCCACTTCCGCCTCGGATAAAAAATTATTGGTTCTCTCTATAATCCACCGAATATTCTCACCAGAATTTTCAAGTTCCGCATAATTCTCTATCATTTGTTTATAGGGCAGTAAGGGATAATCACGCAAATAACAGATCCAGTCGATCCTGATATCCTTTTCCTCATAATCATTACTCAGTCGCGAAGAGGGGATCAACGTATAAGGACGGTACAATTTCATTTCCAAAATGGCCTGGAAAAGGGAAAATGGAATTTTAGGATAAAAAATTTTTACAGCCGGTATTTTAACCGCTTATAAATAGAAAGGGAAATCAAACTGGGGGTGTCCGGGTATTTTTGAATTCCCATCCGCGCAGGGCTCCTTCCTTGGCCAGGGCTTCCGGGGTCAGGGCGGATTCTACAGGAACTGCTCCTCTGGGAATTTCTCCCCTGGCGGAAAGGATGGCGACAATGGCGGCGTGCCAGCCGGTAAGTTTTTCCATGGCGGTGAAGCCAGTAGCCTCGTCCCAGGTTTCTATCAATTCAAGAGTACAGGATGAGGGCTTTCCCCCGGTTGTCCCATTGCATTGGGTTCGGATGACGCAAATATCGCGAATTTGATCTGTTGTGATTTTGGGTTCCAGGAGGGCATGAAAGATGTCGCGTGGCACGATGGACGAACCATTGACGGGAATGGATTTTTCTTCAAACAATCCTAACTGCTGGAATGCCTTGAATTGTTCCCAATGCCCTGGATAGCGAAGGGTTTTGTTTTCCAATCGCTTTAATTTTCCGGAAAATGTCCACGGCGCGGTAGATAATCCCCCTGAGGTCACCGCCGCTTCCAAACGGCCCAGTGGAGGCGGAAAGTCCAGGGTTTCTATCTCGGTCAGGCAGGGGATCGGGGCGACTTTACCGTCCCGCAGGAAAAGCGCATCTCCAAAGTATTCATTGGTAAACCCATTGATATTAAAAGTCAGAAGATAGTTCCAGGGAGGCTGGGGATTTTGCGGGAGTCCCCCGTCCCAAATAAAAACCTCTTCCGGTTCCTCCACAAACGACATGGCCAGCACGGCCATCGAAATATTGAGTCCGGGTCCCATACCGCAATCGGGGGTGATGGTAACGCCGGCTTTTTTTGCGGCGTCGTCAAGCGCAAGTTGCGCACGCACGGTTTCCGTGTGGCCTCCCAAATCGCATAAACTGGAACCGCTCTCGATGGCAATTGTCGTGATGAGCGGGTTTAGAGGATAAGGCACGGCGCTCAAAGTGGAATGAATGCCCGCAAGCGCTTTTTGAAGTTGAGCAGGGTCGCTGGCATCCAGACCTTGACCGCGAACGATGCTGGCAGACAAAAGAGAGTTTATCCGGGCGGCTCCCGATTCAGCCCTTTGGGAATCAATATCATAAAGTAGAATCGCTTCCGCTTCTCCAAATCGGCCCATGTCGTAGGCCGCGGATAATCCCTGGCGTCCTGCGCCTATGATGGCATAACGGTAACTCATAAAGTGATTTCCCCACTACCTGGGGAGGACCCCGTTACACGGGGAGGAAAATTGGGGCAAACGCTCACTACGCTCACGAGCCCCAAAAAAAATGTTTCACGCCGTGAGCAAACTCGCCCTCCGCGGAGGAGCCAGCTCTATGCTGGCCGCTTGGGGCGGGGTCGTTGATTTTGAACTATGTGGTATTAAGGAAATTTTCCCTGGATACGAACACCGGAATGAATGTTCAGTCCAGTAAAACCATTCCGATGTTTTGCATATCCGCGCAGGGTTTATTGGGGCTGACATCCCCCCAGCCATTGATAAAAACCGTGCGCTGGACATCAATGCCGCATCCTTGTAACGTGGGACGGGCTTTTTCGGGATACTTGCAAAAAGTGTCTATTGTGCAAATTTCACACAAGTCGCAAGGACGGGAGCACATACCAAATGCCTTGTAAAATCCTTTAGTCTTAAAGCTATTTTCTAAGGACACGGCGATTTCTCGCATATCCCGATTCGCTTCCGCATACAGCAATAGGGCCTTATCGTAATCGGCCAGAATTTCCGCTGTTTCGTCGGTTGTGGGAGAATGCGGAGGACAGGTGTGCAATTTGCCGTAATGCTGGCAACCGAATTGGCATTGAAGCCTGTTCCAATTAGCGACGGCGATGTTTTTTGTCAAAATAATCTTTGCCCGGCTCGCCCCTTTACTCAGGGCCTCCTGAATCATTTCATTGTTGGATTTAATTGCCAGGGGGAGTTGTCTGATGTTGGAAGTTTGTGATTCCATGATATTATTTTTCCATTTCTTAGGTTGTTCCAGGTCCATAAATGACGCATTTTTTCCAGAACTTTGGAATGTCCTTTAAAAAACGAAATGGTTGCCAGCAAGGAATTGATTCTCTCTTGGTTTTAACAGGTATGGTCTATTATAAGTGAGAGGGAGGGGTATGGGGAGAATTTCCTCGAATAAATCCATTATCGGAGTGCAAAACTCCTTTGTTTGATTGAGATTGCGGCATCGAGAGGGCCTATCTTGTTGAAATTTTTAAAATAACGTTTAATCTGGCCGGTCTCATTTTGGGACTGTCGGCCGGAAATATTACACAAACTACAAAGTTGACTGATGAATTTATCCATAAAAGCAGTGATTTTTGACTGGGCCTGGACTCTTGTGGACCTTGGAGACGAAGATGACAGGCGTCCATTTTTAAAAATGTTCGAGTTTTTGCGCGGAAAAGGCGTGGATTTGCCGGATTATAATGATTGTTACCGGACCTATCGGGAACTTTTCTACAAGATGATTGACGAATCCAAACAAACGCATCGGGAAGCATGTTTTGACTCTGTACTAAAGTTTCTCCTGCTGAAATATTCCATCGACATCACCGGCAAGACAACAATAGAAGAAATATTGCGAAATTATTATCAGGACATTTATTCCACCCGCAAAGTTTTTCCCGATGTGGTGCCCACTTTGCAGACTTTGCAGTCCAGTGGTCTGCGATTGGGTATTATCTCAAACACCACGAATCCCCCCTTTATGAAGGATTACGAACGGGAATTGTTGGGATTGGATTCTTTTTTCGAGTTCTCCATCTATTCATCGGGCGTTCCTTACCGTAAGCCGCATCCATCCATATTCAAACTGGCCGCCAGTCGGTTACAGCTGGAAGAGCAGGAAATTCTTTATGTGGGAGACGATCCCGAAAATGATGTTGCCGGGGCTCAGAAGGTTGGCATGCAGACAGCATGGGTCAATCGCGATGATGAAAAACTTCCCGAGGGGATTCAACCTGAATTTGAAATTCGTGCCCTGACAGATCTATTAGAAATAAGTTGTATTCAAGTTTAGCGAGCATTTATGCACCGATTTTTTGTCCAACCGGAAAATATTACCGGAGACGAAGTGGTTCTGCGCGGAACAGACGTGAATCATATCCGGACCGTTCTCCGCTTGAAGCCGGGAAATCGGGTCCAGATCCTGGATGGTCTTGGGAGCCGGTATTTCGTTCAATTGACCGAAGTGAAGACACACGAGGTTCGTGGCAGGATTGAGTCGAAAGAGGATTTTCAGACGGAGTCCCCTCTGCTGATTCAGATGGGGCTAGCCCTACTAAAAGGCAATAAATTTGATCCTGTTCTGCGAAAGGCGGTGGAGCTTGGAACGGTCAAGCACACGGCCAAGGGTTTCGTGCCGCAGTGCATCCGGTGAGAAAAGTGGTTTGATCCAGCTTGATCCGGTGTAGTAGGTTCATGGAGTCAAGAATCCCCGTGAGGTCACTGTGATTTTTCTACATGGAGGTATGCCTTGTGCGCTGGAGGCGGCAGCCATTGCCCCTGCACTGCCGTTTGTGGTCGCAGCCTTCTACGTCTACCGGGCTCAACTTCGGGAGTGGCTTAGGAAATGATCTCCAAGGCTGTCATTTACCAGGCACTGGCCAAGGTCTTTGCCGAGAAGGCAGCAGCGGCTCGTCAAGAGCTTGAGGTTGGGGTGCATTCGGTGGAGGCTCAGGTGGTCGTGAGCCTGACCGGCCAGGTCGAGGTCAAAGAAGATTTGGAGTACACGCCAACTACGTCGATTCCGCACAAGGCGACGATGGCGCTGTTCATGCGCTATGCAGGGATTACCGGACCAGCGGCTCTGAAGGCTCTTGTTCGAGCGTTGACCGAGAGCATGGAGATTGCCCAGCTTGGCAAGAAGGCCAAGGAGGATCGTCTGGCTGCTATCCGCGAGCTGGCAGACCTGGAGACGGCAGAGGCGGCGGTCCGTGAGGGTCTGGCTGCATTGCCCAAGGCGACCCGCAACGGGGCTGTCACGGCCACTGTGGAGGTCGGGACCGTCAGGGTCTCACCGTTGTGAGGGTCCATTTATGTCTGAGCCAAGTATGAGCTACGACTACCAGCGCACCGCCAGCGACCGTATGTCCACCCTCCAGGGAGACCAAAAGAAGGTGAAGGATCTGGCAGCCAAGCTCAAGAAGCACCTGGCTGATCTGGAGGACACGCTTCAGACGGGATCTGACGATGGGAAGTGGGATCCGGTCCAGGGCATCGGTGAAGATCTCGTGGACGATTCAAAGAAACTGCTCAGGTTGGCCAAGGCGATCAACAAAGCCCGAGACTCTCGTGGCGGTTTGTTCATGCGCTGAGTTTGATTCTGGCCACAGGCCCGTAGTAGCTTCGTGACCAAGACCACACTCTCATTTGACGCACTCGAACTTGACGTTCTCCGTGTCGAACTCGACAATCGAGCCGATGCCCTCCGTCGCCTGCTTGTGAACCAGGAGAATGACCAGGGCGTTCAGGGTGAGGATGAGCTGGACGAACTCGAATTGGTCAAAAGGCTACTGCGACGAGTTGAAGCCGCTGCCCGCCGCCTCAGGAAGAAACAAGCATGAATCCGAAAGCCGACATGGGTATCGAAGCGATGGCCGATAAGTACGAGGCTGCCGAGTTGGCACGCGAGTTGGCAGCCTACGAGCAGTCCATGGAAGTCTGTTCCACCCACACCCGGAAATCGTCCAATGAGCCCTTGAAGCCCTCGGACTTGGTTCCCGGCCCCTCCAACGACGATTTGCCCTTCTGATGGCCAACCTCGAACAAGAATACCTCTACGCTGCTGATTGTCAGTTGGCCACGCTGGAGCAACTGGCGGAACGTAATAGCACGTCCAAGTCCGACTTTGCCCGGCAGCGAGCAATCT
>JADFGI010000104.1 GCA_022567815.1 Nitrospinota bacterium | reverse complement strand
AATTAATCCCACCCTTCTTGTTCAGCTATTTCTTGTAATTCTGCAGCATTTTCACCTAATATAATTCTATTGCCTTTTTGTTCTTCAATATATTTATCTAACCACATTTACTTCACCTTTTTAATTATACTCTCATTAATTCATAAAAATTAATCTATAATACTATTAATAACACTACCAACATTTAAAGGTTTATTTAACTTTAAAAATTCATCATAAGTAATAGTTAAGCTATCATTTTTTTTATTCAATAAAATATTTTCAAATCTTGTTTTCAATCGAGCCTGCAGGGGACGAACCAGATCCCGGTCCACTCCGGGCAGAAGGCCTTCGGTCATTTCCACAACCGTGACGCCGCTCCCCAGAGCTTCATAGACACTGCCCATTTCCAAACCAATGTACCCACCGCCAACCACCAAAAGCCTTGGCGGGATATCATTCAATTCCAAAGCGGCTGTTGAATCCATTACCAGCGAACCCAGCCCGGAAAACAATTCTGGAACGAAAGGACGCGAACCGACGGCAAGTATACAATGGTCGAAAATCACTTTTTCCTTGCCGGAAATTTCCAGTGTATGGGAATCCCGAAACACTCCATGCCCGTTGATAAAGTTTATTCCCCGTTGTTTGGAAAGCTGGGCCAATCCGCCGGACATCTTTTGCACCACGTCATTTTTCCAACCTTTGAGCTTTTCAAGGTCGATACTGGGTTCACCAAACTCCAGGCCCCAGGCTTTCGCATCGCGGGTTTCGCTGATGAGTTTTGCAATGTGAAGAAGCGCTTTTGAGGGAATGCATCCCCGGTGCAGGCAAACGCCTCCCGGTTTTGGATGGGCGTCGACAAGAGTCACTTTCATTCCCAAATCCGCCGCCAGAAATGCGGCCGTATAGCCCCCCGGTCCGGCGCCTAAAACCAAAAGATGTTCTTGATTCATTTCGGTCGCTTTCAGGAGAGCAGTTCCCATTTTTCAGGGTCGGTTGCCGTTAGGGTTTGTGGGAGATGTTGCTGGTTCATTTATGTCGTTTTCGGCTGAGCTGTTCCCATTTTTTGGGTTCGGCTTTCGTTCGGGTATGGCGAAGAATATAATTGAAAATCACTCTGGCTTCTTTGGATGGGGTGTGGATTCCCTGCAAGCGAGAAACCGTTTCCTTTTCAAACTCAAGAAAGGGTTTCAGTTGCCGGCCAACTTTTTTCACGATTTGCAGGTTGCTCAAATTCGATGCTTTTTCAAGGTTGGGAGTTTCCCCTGTAATTTTTGGCGCGATCCGTTTGGCAGGCGGCGATTGCGAAGTCTCCTTTTTTGCCGTGGAAATTTCCGGCTGGCGGCCAAGAAAACAAGCAACCGCAAACCCGTCGGTTGTTTTACTCAAAGTTTCGAGCCGGTCCAGAACCATTTCGCGGATGTTTTCATCGTTTGAATCAAAATCAATTCCGCCAAGTTTCCACCTGTTTTCATCCCCAACGGATTCAAAAATTCCCAGGTCCGCAAAATGATGCATAAAGGCGAAAACCCCATCCGCATCCAAATCAGATGGCGCAAATTCTTTTTTAAACCAAACGGCCCATTGGTTAAGTGCGTGGGCTTGATTCAGATTCTTTTCAAGGCTCATCCCGGTATTAAAATCCTTGCAAACGAAGTTGATCCTCACTGGCGGGAACCTCTTTCAACAAACGTTTACCAAACGTTTCCCGCCAGTTGTCCGACAAAGCCTCAACCGAGAGAATTTCACGAATTCCCTGCCAATCTTTTTTATTCTTGTGCATGAGGTGGTTGGCGGCGTCCACGGAAATCCGCTTAGGGTCTTCATGCACACGGATGATTTCCACTCCCGCAGTCACCCAGCCCGGCTGGGTCACGCGAAAGTACCATCCGCTGAACCCCGTGGTTTGCACCCGGCAGGCCATTGCCTGGAAATCAAAAACCTTGTTGAGCTTGTGGCAGGGCTGTCGGGGTTGAGTGCATTGCACCTGGGCTTCGCCGATGCGGAAAATATCGCCAATATGGACGGTTTTTTCCGTCCATTCGGTAACACTCAGATTTTCTCCAAACGCTCCAAATTGCATTTCCCGGATCAGTTCCTTTTCCCAAAAAGAATAGTGGTCAACGCAATAAACACAAACCGCTTTATCCCGGCCCCCGTGATGACCGGAGTCGGCCACACCGTCCCCGCGAAAGCCCAGATTATCCAGAAAGATTTTTTCATGGACGGGCTTTTTATGGATACCGGAGAACATTTTACGGTTCCCGGAAACGGCTAATTTTTCAGGTTTGCCAATATTAATCGATTTCAGCGTTGCCATTATCTTTAAGGCCTTCTCATGGGGTAAACGGAGCGATACCATTCGCAAATCCTGAAAGGATATACTTTATCAAACTTTTCCCTTTGAAGGGGTTGGTAAATAAAACCAGCAATCGAATTTTCTGCAATTGAGATGGGCGAATATCCGGCAAGAAGGGAAAATCACAGAAGCCAAAATCAAATTATTAATTTCCTTTCTTACCAATTTCTTTGGAATTAAAAAATTGATAACAATTCCTTCCCTGGTTTTTGGCAAGGTACAAGGCTTCATCGGCATGCTTCAGCAATATGTTGCTGGTTTCGCCATCACGGGGATAAAGGGCAACGCCAATGCTAAATGTGATATTAAGTTCATGCTCCTGAATTTTGAGAGGTTTACGGATCACATGAAGAAGTTTTTTTGCCAGGTTATCGGCATCCAGCGGAGAATGGATCTCCGGGAGCAGAAGAATAAACTCATCCCCTCCCAACCGTGCAACTGTATCCTGATTCCTGAGACATTTTTTCAATCGGGCCGCAACTCCTTTTAACACCTGATCTCCCACCTCATGGCCCAAATTATCATTAATCATTTTAAAATGATCGAAATCCAAAAATAGCACCGCCAACACACTCTGGCTTCGTTGCGCCTGAGCCAACGCCATTTCCAGACGATCATTCAATAAAATGCGATTGGGAAGTCCGGTAAGGGCATCGTGATAGGCCATATTTCGGATCAGGCTCTCATTCCGTTTTCGTTCCAGTTCCGCCCCTGCCCTGGCGGCAAAAATTTTCAGGATGGAAAGAGTGCGTTGTCTGTCAGGCATCGGCTTGTCATCCATGACCGACAGATGCCCGATGATTTTTAGTTGCGAATCAAAACAGGGAACCGCCGCGTAACTTTTGACATTTTCCTTACCCAGAAAAGGATGGCCGTTAAAATTTTCATTGTCGGAATCCGAGTTGAAAGCGACCATGCCCGCAATGACTTCTTCGTAAGGCGTGTTTTTGATGTTGAACATTTGGTTGTTCATAAATTCCCCACCATCCCAACCCGCGAGAATAGAGCATTCCGAAGAATTGTAGCCGATCATTTCGGAAACGTAGGCTTTACAAACAGGAAGAGCCGAAGCCAGGTTGTGGACCAGAGAACGAAAAAAGTCATCCCCCAGTTGTGAGGAAGTTCCTTCCACAATCGAATGAAAAGCCGCTTCATCGTTATGACGGCGAATTTTACTGCCGATGTTGGCCGCCATGGTTTTCAAAAGAGATTCTTCATTCTTTGACCATTGCCGCTCCAATTGCGAATCGCCAAACGCGATGAATCCCCAAAACGCTTCCTCGATGGTTATGGGAACCAGCGTAAATGATAAAATTCCTGTCTCTTGAAAAAAATCTCTTCCCGACAGGGGCAACTCCGTTATGGTAATTTGTGAAAACTTACTTTCTTTCAGAGACAAAAATTTACTTTCATGGTTGGAAATTTCACCGGATTGATCCTGAAAAAGGCCACCATATTTTTCGTCATGCAGGAAGTCCTTTGTCCAAGTGAAGCATTGAATAATTTTTCGGGAGCCATTGGCGCTGTCAAAATTTTGATAAATTTCAGCAGAATTCACCTTCAGGACCTCGCCCAAAATTTTGAGGGCCTGCAGAATCGAATCCTTATGATTCTTTCCCGTCAACAAGCAATTGGAAGCGTCGGATACAGCCTGGAGCAAAATGTCCTGCGCGTTCAAGGCGCTTTCCGCTTTACGCCGCTGGTCCTCTTCCTTGTGTAATTTAAGGGATCGGCTGATCACATGCGAAAGAGTTTCTGCTGACAAGCTGGCTTTGCTAAGGTAATCAGACGCGCCGGATTTCATCGCGTCTACAGCGGTTTTTTCATCACCCTGACCCGTCAGGAATATGATGGGCAAGGAGCATCCGGATTTCCGAACATTTCGTAGCAATTCCAGGCCATTGGTTTCCCCCAACCTGAAATCAAAAATGCATATGCTGTATTCGTTGTTGTCGAGGCAGGACAAAGCTTCCGAAAAAGAACGCGCCCAATCCAATTGATGATTGGCATCAGGAAAACCATCACGCATGAATTCCCGGATCAGAATGAAGTCGTCTTCGTCATCATCGACGATTAATATTCTCAAATCGTGATTTGGCATAAGAGGGCATTTTTATCTTTAGGGACTAATGGATCAATCAATGTTAGATTTTATTGGGGATAAAATCAATTAAATCCAGACGCACGGGGAGACCTAACCGGCCAAAATGATTGAATTTGCCAAACTTGAGCTGTTATTTCAAGGCATCCACAAATACATAAAATGAGGAGAAATTTCATCAAAATTAAGGCCAAGATTAATATTCAACAAATTTATGGTTGGCGATTGGGGTAGTGAGGAATATAAATTAGACTTGTATTCTCCCGGACGGTGGTAGACGATCACTTTGGGATCGGTTATTCCCAGTTCCTTTCCAATAAGTTCCAGAGTATCGTCGAGATAGCCGATTCCATCGATTAATTTTGCCTCCAAGGCTTGTTCTGAATTGTAAATCCGGCCATCCGCCAAGGTTTGGACGGCTTCCAAATCCAAACCTTGCCGGTTTTTAACGATGACTCCAACAAACCGGTTGTGAAAACTGTCGATGGTAATTTGGAACAACCTTTTTTCCTCTGCTGTCAATGGCCGCAGTGGAGAAAGAAAATCCTTTTTATCTCCAGATTTGACCACTTCCCAATCGACTCCGATTTTTTCCATCAACCCAGCGACATTAATTTTAACGGCAATGACCCCAATGCTTCCCGTGAGGGAGGTCGGGTGGGCCATGATGTTATCGCCCGCCATGGCTATATAGTATCCCCCGGACGCCGCAAGGTCCACGATGGACACATACACTTTAATCTTCTTTTTTTCCTTGAAGACCTTGATATCATGATAAATGATATCGCTGGAAGTCACGGTTCCGCCGGGGCTATTGATGCGCAAAAGCAGGGCTTTGATGTTGTGATCCTCTTCAGCCTTCATCAAAATTTCGCGGACTGTTTCCACCATTCCCTTTTTTATGGGAAAGCCGGTGATAGAGCGTTTATCCCGATTGCTTATAAGACCCTGAATGTCTAAAAGAAGAACCTTGTCAGAACCTTTGCCCATGAGCGTCTTTTCCTTCAACGGCTTTATCGAAGGGCCCAGATTAAACGTAGCGCATCCGGATGCGGCGATCATGAATACGACAAAAACGGCAAATTTAAAAAACGGTTTCATCCGACTCCTGAATCTATTGGTTCTGGCTTTTCAAAAGATGATAATAAGGCTTTATTTTTGACATGACGATTTCCGCTTGGTCTTCAGGAACGTCGCCAAATGTTTCTTCAATTCGGTCCCAGTTTTTATTGATAACATCGTAATTGCGTTGTTCTTTCGGGTTTTGAATTTGCCCCGCAAGGGTATAAATTGATAAAATCATTTCCTTCAATCTAACGGATTCCTTGGCGACCCGCATTCTCCATTCTTTTCGGGCCGCCACTTTATGTGCTGGTGGAAGCATTTTCTCCAACACTTTTCCTATTTTCACCCGTTCAATAATTGCTTCATGCACTGTGTTCAAAATCACTTCATCGGTACCTTTATTTTTCAAGCCATCAAAAATAGAGTTGATGTCTTGCAGTACTTTTACCAGGTGCAGTTGGTTAAGTGCTTCCTGGTCTATGCCATATTTTTCTTCCAATTGTGCTGGACTGATTGATTTTGAGGCCGCCAATTGAGTTTGGAGTTTTTGGACCAGCTTTTCCATCTGCTTATCAACATTCTCCTTACAGCGCAAACGGGTCTTTTCCATCCTTACATTAAAATCCTCTTCGCATCTTTTTACTTTGTATAGGTTCTGAAACTTTGTAACCATTTGTTCGAGGATCAATTCCATTTCCTGATTGATGCTGGAAAGAATCCTGATTTTCCGTTCTTCTTCCAGGGGTGCAAGGAACTTGAGCCTGATTGTATGCTCAATATTCATTAATTCCAGGGGCATGGACCGCAGCAGTCTTTCGTATGAAGTAACCAACTCATCCAGATGTTCAATGGAATTTTTATTATTATTTTTTGTTTGCCGAATATTAATTTTCTTGAATCGGACAGAGTTTTCCTGGATCAGAGAAAAGAGTTTTTCCCTTACCAGCACATCAATTTTTGCATCCAGGTTTTCCATTATTACGAACTCTTAAAAAAAGTAATGAGAAGCTGATGGGTTAAAATTTTATTCCTCAGCCGATTTGACGCAACGGCAACCAATTCCATAAAAATCCTTGGCATCGTTATAACCATATCGGGCGCTTGATCTAAGGTATCCGGGAAAGCTGTTCCAGGCGCCGCCGCGAATTGTGTGATATCTTCCCTTTTCCGGACCTTTGGGGTTTTTGCGTGGACTCACCTTGTAGTAATTTTTATCATACCAATCGAAAACCCATTCAGCAACATTTCCGGCAAGATCAAAGATATTATTCGGGGTTTTCCCGGCTTTTAAATTTCCAACATCATTGAAGACCAATCCCTTCATAACGAAGCAACAACGTCCAAAATTGGATCGGGAAGGATCAGGAGGTTCATTCCCCCATGGGTAAATTCGATCGTCCGTACCTCTTGCCGCTCTCTCCCATTCGGCTTCGGTGGGAAGCCGTTTTCCCGCCCAGACACAATAATTCTGACAGCGTTTCCAGGTCAGGCCAAATACGGGACGTCGAGCCATGTCAGGACGCACCTTGCGTTCATACCAGCCGGTGATGGTGGGATGCACCCTGGGTTGATCGTCCATGTAGGCTTCAAAATCCTTGCCGGTCGCCTCATAGCGATCAATGTAATATGCGTCCAAATAAACAGGGTGGGCCGGATGTTCATCCTTTCTTCCAAAGTCATCCCAGCTTCCCATGATAAATTCACCAGCAGGGATCAAGATCATTTCCGATCCTCTTTCTTCAGCAACAGCGCCCCGGACCATCACGCAGGCAAAGCTGACAACCGACAGAAAAATAAATATTTGGCGCATAAGTATTGAACCAAAATTAACGACCCAGCCGCAAGCAGACGGGGTATCCTACAAGGGTTTTCATTTAAAAGCCGTAGCCAGCGTGACGCTGGACCCGAATTGAGACTATTTTCATTGCCGGTAAACATTATCAAGGCAAATGATTATTGCCTGTTGCCCCTACGGCTAGTAGCTACGGGGTATAAAACCCACTGGTGGGATTAAAACATTGTGCCTCTTTATCGAAGGTATTATTATATAGAACGAATTTCTCTCCGTCAGGAGAAAATTTCCGGATCATTCGGGCCGATCCATTTTCCTGTCCGCTTTCTCCCTTCGGCGGGACCAACCTTTTTCAAAAAACTTTCGTGAGGCTCCTCAACCAAATCGAAAACCTTCTGGGAAAAATGGAAGCGCTGGCCGTCACCGTTCTGCTTTCCCTGATGATCCTGCTTACTTTCAGTCAGGTCATTATGCGTAACGTTTTTAATGAGGGAATTCTGTGGGGGGATATTTTTATCCGGCAATTGGTATTATGGGTGGGTTTTTTGGGTGCGTCCCTGGCTGTACGCGAAGCAAAACACATCTCCATTGATTTTTTGCCGCATTTTTTACCCAACACATGGGGGAATTTTATCCAGTTCATTGTCAATTTCACGGCTGGAATCATCAGCGGATTTTTGGCGTGGGCCGCCTGGAGATTCGTGGAGTTTGAGATGGAAGGGTCCGCCACACTTTTTCTCGACATTCCTGTCTGGATTTTTCAAATCATTCTGCCTTACAGTTTTTCTGTCATTTCCGCACGCTTCCTCCTGAAAACTCTGGAGGCTCTCTTCATAAAAGGAAATCCTCAATGAAAAACTTCGCCGCAAACAGACAAGGTATCCGGCAAGATTTTTCCTTTAAAACGCGTGGCCAGCGTGACGCTGGACCCGAATTGCGATACCTTTCGCTACCAACAAACATTATCCAGGCAAACGATTTTTGCCTGTTGCCCCTACGGCTAGTAGCCACGGGGAATTAAACCCACTGGTGGGATTAAATGGCCTTTTTAATTTTTGCCGCCATCGTTTTGCTGGCATTCCTCGGAACCCCATTATTCGCCGTTATCGGCCTTGCCGCGCTCATTGCGTTTTATTTCGCGGAAATTGATCCTGCGGCAATATTCATCGAACTCTACCGGGTTACCAGCAACCCGACCCTGGTGGCAATTCCCCTGTTCACTTTCGCCGGTTTCATTCTGGCCAACGGGAAAACTCCAGAACGGTTGACCCGCCTTTCCCAGGCATTCCTTGGCGGCTTGACTGGCGGAGTGCCGATGGTCGTGTTGGCCGCCTGCGCCTTTTTCACCGCGTTCACGGGAGCATCAGGCGTGACCATCATTGCTTTGGGCGGCCTCCTTTACCCCCTTCTGCTCAAGGAAATGTATTCCAAAAACTTTTCCCTTGGGTTGATGACCTCCTCGGGCAGTCTGGGTCGTTTATTTCCCCCCTCCATTCCGTTGACCCTCTAT
>JADFGI010000103.1 GCA_022567815.1 Nitrospinota bacterium | reverse complement strand
TCTCCCCAGAGGGGAGAAGGGGTTTCCTCCTCTCCTCCAATGGAGGAGAGGATTGAGGTGAGGAGGGATTAAAGTCTTTTCCGTGTTATCCAAAGGTCTCTGCACAAAGGAGATTTTAACCTATCAGCTTTACCGGTTTCATTCGGCGAAGGCCCAGCAGGTTTTGCACGACGCGGGGATCGGTTCCGGCTTTCATCATGAATGCCCCAAAGGAATGCCGCAGGGAATGCGGCGTAGCCAGTTTTTTCACTCCGGAAATCGCCAATGCGGACTTGAAAAATTTTGCCACGGCGCGGGTCGTCAACGGGCCGCCGCGCTCACTGGGGAAAAGAAGACTCTCCGGGCTTTTGATCCCCACCTGCCGCGCCAAAGCGTCCCTGAGGCTCCCTGAAAAAATCGTGGTGCGTCCTTCGCCCTTGCCATCCTGGGCGGGAACAAATAATTTGAGGTCCGTAAGGTTCAGATGTTTGACGCGCACATGGACCACCTCGGAAACACGCAGTCCCGCCGTGTAACCAAGTTCAATCATGAGCCGGTGTTTGGGGTTTTCCGCCGAGATGGCGATGCGTTTCACCTCGTCCAGGGTCAACAGAACCGGAGCGGCCTTTTTCTTGGGAGGCCTGAGGAATCCCTGCATATCCAAGGGTTGACCGTGGTTAGATTTACAGAAAAAACTCAGAGCATTCACAGCCTGGTCTATCGTGGAACGGGACAAGTCGCTTGCCGCCAGTTGATCGAGGTATTCCCGCATATCTTCTGGAGATGCGGAATTGGGTTCTTTCGGATGAGTGTGGCGGAAAAAAATATTCAGTTGGCCTAAATAGGCTTTTATTGTCTGGGCGCTGTAATTTTCCAATTCCAGTTTGGCGCGGACGCTGGTCAGAAGATTGCTTATTGGCATGGGATGTGAAACCACTGGGTCCATAATCTGTCTCCCTGAAAGGAGGAAGGCGGGCAGAATACCCTCTTCGGTTATGTGGAAAAGCCTGGGAAGAAGTTTGACTAAATTTCAGGCATTTTTAGACTTGAAAAGTAACCTGGATGGGACCGCCAACTCATCCTGCTGATCCCATCTTCAGCGCAAATATAGGAAAATAATACAGGCCGGTCAAGCAAAATCATGCCCGTAAAAAGATGTTATCTATTTGCAAATTAATTACCTATTCTTCTTGGGGTTTGTCGCTGAAAAAGGCTGAGTTTTTATATCGCAGAATCCCGCGACGCAGAAGAACATTGAGCACGGCGGCGGCGGGAACCCCAATGATAATTCCCGTCAGCCCGAACAACTCGCCTCCGAGCAACACCGCGAATATGACGGCGACAGGATGCAGTCCAATATTTTCACCCAATATTCGGGGAGTGATGACCATGCCCTCCAGTATCTGCACCACACCAAACACGCCCATCACCCAAAAAATGGGTGCCCATTCCTGAATTTGCAAATAGGTCAAAACAGCGGCGGGAACAAAACCCACGATGATCCCCAGATAGGGAACCAGATTCGCCAAGCCGGCAAGGAATCCTATGAAAAGACTCATGGGGGTGCCGACCGCATAAAGACCTATCGAATACAGAGACCCCATCAAAAACGCCACCATCAACTGACCGCGAACAAAATTGGCGAGCACCTGGTCAACCTCTGAAACCGTATCCACGATATCTTCCTTGAGCCTTGGCGGGATCAGAGCCAGAATTTTTTCGATGATCTTGTCATAATCTCTCAGAAGATAAAACATGACCACGGGAATGATCACCAAATTGGCCGCCATCAATATCATGTCGAACAGGTTGGCAAGGGAATCCCAAAGAAAAGACGAGACGAAGGCAAGAATCTTCAACGGAAGCTCGCCAAATCGGGCTATGCCTTCGTTCAGCAGGTCTTGAATTTTCATTTGATCCAGGCCCACGACCTTTTCCAGAACAGGACGCAGCCAGTTTTCCACAACGTCGATATATCCAGGCAGGTTTTTCGCCAGGTTTTCCGCCTGCAACCGCAACATCGGGAAAACCAGCAGGCCCGCGCCCAGCATCGACGCAAAGAAAGCCGCCATCAGAGAAACGACGGAAAGAGTCCGTGACAGTTTCCATTTTTCCATGCGGTCAACCAGAGGGTCCAACAGATAGGCCAGGGAAAACGCAATGAAAAACGGGATGACCACGCGGCGGGAATAATACAAAAAAATCGTCAATAGACCCGCGATGGCAAGCGCGAGAAAAATTGCCTGATAATTTGTTTTGCGTTCCATTCGCTAAAGGTCTTCCATCAATAAAGGAGGCGCCACGGGTGACAGGGGCCGTGGCCGACTGTCTTGAACACCCTGGGAAGCGGATGGGGCCTTCCAGTACCGGTTGAGCGAATTCAATAAAAATTTAGAGAGCTTCCTGCTGGCGTCCCCAAACGCTTCCAGTTCGCTCGCAAGGAGGTCTTCATTGCGAGCGGTGGCGAAATCACTTTTTGCCGCGATTACGGTCGATGCCAGCACCGAAATCACCCGCACACTGATAGTGGTTTGAATGGCGAATTCTCCCGATTCAATTTGGTTCTCCAACCGGCTGGACACTGCATTGCCCAAAATAACGATATCCGCTCCCACATTCAAGCCAATCTGGACGGCAGAGTTAATATTTCCCTTAACGGCATTCAGCACATTTTCTTCAGACACGGTATCTTTAACCAGGTCGCGGGAAACCACGTTCACCCCATTTTCGGTAAAGTTTTGCACCAGAGCCGCCTCGGAAATAGGCACCGTTTCCCAGAAAGATACCGCTTCGCCCGCTGTAAGACTTTTTTCCAAAATTAATATGATGACCTTTTTCGAGCTTGCCAACCCTATGGCCATCCCGGTGTTGCTCAAGGACTTGCCCAAGGCATTGGGGAACAGGGTTACCTGCATAACCACTTCGCTCTTTTTGCCAATCGGATCATCCACGGCTTCAAGAAACCGGTAACTCTGCACATAGCGGTCAGCATGCTTCAGGGTCTTGCTAAAGTTTTTTTGATTGGCTTCAAATTTTTTATCTCCCAAAAAGTTTCGCAGAGCTTTTTCCAAGGCCGACTTGAACGCCAGCGACACAGCCAATTCTCTCGCTTTGACAAAGTCATTTCCAAAAACGGGAACCTGGGCCTCGACCTGATAAGTCAGCTGAATCTTTCCCTGGGCAAAAATCACCGTTGGGGCAATGAAGAACCAACCCACTGTCAAAATTAGCATTGCCAGCGCAAGAAATGATTTTTTTGTATGCAAGGATTTCAATAAAGGGGCCTCTGAAAATTGATATTTTTTTGCCTTTGCAATCGCCAACCCCTTATTTCAAGGGGTTGGCTAATAGTCCAAGTTAAATTTTTCAAGGCGTCCTGAAATGTTAGAAGCGTTGAAATTTGCGGAACTAAAAAAATGGATAGGCATGTCATCAACCTTTCCAAATCCCGGAGACGCTCAGGCGGAGGGGCTGACGGCTTTATAAAGCGACTTGATTTCTCGCGGCGAAAGAAAACGGCAACTTCCCAAAGGAAGACCGGTCAGGTTTAAATTGCAAAAATGCGTTCTCTTCATTTTAGTGACCGGGTGCCCGATCATTTCACAGACCCGTTTAATATGGCGGTTTTTCCCTTCCGTCAGTTTCATGGTCAAAATACAATTTTTTCCGGTAATCCTGAATACCTTGATTTCAATGGGAGCCGTGGGAATGTTATCCAACCGAATTCCTTTTCTGATTCTGTTCAGTTTTTTTTCATCGGGAATTCCCCTGACCTTGACCTGATACGTGCGCTCCATCAGGTATTTGGGTTCGAGTAATTTTTTGGCCAGGTGGCCATCGTTGGTAAATAACAAAATCCCCTGGGTGTTGTAATCCAATCGGCCCACAGGGAAAACCCGAACCGGAACTTTTTTAACGAAGTCCATCACCGTTCGCCGGCCACGCGAATCAGTTGTCGTGGTTGTCAGGCAACTGGGGGGTTTGTTGAGAATGAGAAACGCTTTCTCCTCAGGCGGGGGAACCAGTTTCCCCTTGGCTTTGATTTTATCCACGGCGGGGTCAGCCAGGGAACCCAATAGTGTAACGGTCTGGCCGTTCACCTTGACCTTGCCATCGGCAATCCATTGTTCCGCTTCCCGGCGCGAAGCAAATCCCGCTTCGGCAATGATTTTCTGCAGGCGCATTTTCATTTCAAAATCTATCCTTACAACGGCTCAAACGCCTGGGTCCAAATCATTAGCGGAAGAGGGGGAAACGGCATCTTCTTCATTGGACGAAGAGGATTTCTTTTCAGGCACAATTATCCTGGGCGGGTCTTCATTCACGGGCTGGATGGAATCTTCAACTCCGCCTTCCGGCGAAGGGTTTTGTTCACGCGAAGTGTTGAAATCCATTTCCTCTTGAACATTACTTTCCAGCTCTCCCTGGAGTTCATCCTGCAAGTCTTCCAAAGTCGGCAGGTCGGCCAGGTCTTTCAATCCGAAATATTCCAGAAATTTCCGCGTCGTGCGGTACATGATGGGTCTGCCGGGAACCTTTTTCCTGCCAGCGAGCGCTACAATTTTCTTATCCAGCAACGTTCGTATCACTCCGCCGCAGTCCACGCCGCGTATCTCTTCCACCTCCTGCTTGGTGAGAGGCTGTTTATAAGCGATGATCGAAAGCGTATCGAGACTCGGCTGGGAGAGTTTCGTGGTTTTATCGAGTTTGAGAAATTTTCGTACCCAGTCGGAATATTCGGTGCGTGTGCACAACTGGTAGCCTCCAGCCACTTCATCGATTCTAAGATTGCGGGACTGATACTCCTCCTGCAACTCCTGCAGAAGGGACCGCAATTCAGCCTTTTCCGTGCCATTCATCAGAGTCGATTGCAGGTCATCCGGCGTGACCGGTTGGTCCGACGCTAATAGAATATTCTCAACAATGGCTTTCAGTTCTTCCCGTTCCAATTTTTCTTCCCCGATAAGTTCAAGCTTATTCTATTACAGAAGGAGCACTTTGCAAAATATGATAGAAAATCTAAATCTCCCTCACCTTGTATGTTTTCCGGGAGGTATTTTCAGGGCCTCGCGTAGCGTCAGGCCCAAGCTTCCTCCCCGTGTAACGGGGCCCACTTTTCTTCCCCGCGTAGCGGGGTCATCTTTTAAAATACTTGCTCAAGGCCAACCCCTGGGAGTGGTAATTGGACTGAATTTCTTTCCCATACACGATGGTCGGCGTTTCAATGACCTTTTCAAATTTCAAGCGGCAAAACGTTTGTCCATCCTCCACCATGAACGGAACATCGTGCGGACGCACCTCCATGACCGCATGGGTCCCCAGGTTGAGGCGCGACTCCCCTTCGATCCAGCCAAAACCGGGATCGAAAAACCCGGCATAATGCGTGCGCAATTCCCCGCTGTTGGGCTCATACGCCACCATTTCCGCCAGCAAGTGCGGGGCAACGCAAACCTTTTCTTTCGACATCATGATGTAAAAACATTCCGGCTCCAGGATCAATCGGTTGTTTCGAGTCCGGTAAATAGGCTCCCAAAAATCATCCGGATCGTAATGATTGATTTTGGAAAGGTCGATGACGCTGGAATTGGTTTTTGCTTTGTAGGCGATGATATCGTCTGCGTTTTTTCCAACCAGATCGACGCCTAAGTATATCCCCTCCTTGACCCGGATTAAATTATAGGGAATTTCGAAGCCACTGCCATCGAACAAAATGGGCGATTTTTTATATTCCGGCTCCAGTCCCTGCTTTCCCAGCGTTTCAGAAGTAACGTATCCGATCCGCAATTGATTGAGAGACAGTCCGGCTTCAACTTTTACGGGAAACGACCTGGGAATAATTTCCAGATACATTTTACCCTTATACTCCTTGCGGATTTCATCGAAGCGATGGCCCCGGTCAATAATCACCCTGGTGAAAATGTCCAATCGCCCGGTAGAACTTTTCGGATTTGCCAGCCCGAACATGGCAGGCGGAAAATTCAATTCCTCCATGAGCGGAATCAAATAAATCGCACCCTTTTCGAGGATACCCCCGCCTTCCGATATATCAAACTCATAAAGTTTGACCTGCTTTAGCTTTTCCTCGACCGTCTCTTTTTCAGACAAAAAACTGCACTGAATCCGGTAGGCTTTCGGCCCTAATCGCAAATCCAGACTGACTGGCTGAAACTGGGAGGGCTCAATGGAAAACTCTGATCGAATGAATCCCTGCCGATGGGCCAATTGGATCATCTGGTAAGGCAAATACCCGCGTTTTCCCTTCAAAACGTCCAAAAGGTCACGGTTGACCGTAGAATCCGGTGTCAGAGACTCCATATTTTGATCCTGGGAGCGAAAAATATTTCCATAGCGATAGGACAACAGGCTGGAGGAAAGTACAAAGACTGCAAATTCAATTGACAGGCCGTTTACGGCTATGATTTAATCCTAATATCCACAATTTTTCAACTGGATAATTGATTGAGGTCGGAGAAATTATGCCCTTGTACGAATATTTTTGTGACGATTGCCAGAAAGAGTTCACCCTGCTGCAACCTGCCAGCGTCAACAAAGAGGAAACCACCTGCTCCGAATGCGGGTCCCCAAAGGTAACCTACAAATTTTCCATCTTTACATCCAAAATCCAGGGAGTTTCCGCTGCCAGCAAAAAAAAACCCGTAACGGAAGATGATTTCCCAAATAAGGATATTTTCAAACTACCCATCCCCCGGCACATATCTGAATTGTAGTTTCTTACGATATTTTGGAATAATCTGGACTTCAAGGGATCTATCAACCTATATCATTCACTAAAAATAAAGAAATTTGCGCAAAATCTTCCTCCCATGAGCACAAAAAAAAATAATAAAAGAAAAAAATCATCTGTAGAAAAAGACCATGCCCCGTCAAAACCGGCGAGTCCTTTAAAACGGTTCGGCCTGACGGTTTTTTGGGGTGCGGCCATTGCCGTCGGATTGTGGGCCTTAATGGATTTATCGACTCCAGAGAGCAACCTGGTGCCTTACAAGCAAGCCATGCAGACTCTTGAGAAAGCGGCTGAAGAACCATCACCTCTACCGGACTTGTACAATGTGTCTAATGACCTTGATGTGGATTCCGCGGACCTGATCAAAAAAGCATCGTCCGCCCCAATGCCGCAAATCAACCTGCCGCGAGAAACTCTGGAACACATTGCCAGGGGGATGGAGTTGACGGAACAGGGTAAATACAACCAGGGCAATATCGAATTCGAAAAAGCCGCACAAATCAGCCCCGACTCAAACGAAGTGTTTTCCATTTGGGGCGCCGCTTTGAAGATGCAAAAGAAGTACAAAGGCGCCAACAAAAAATTCGCCCGGGCGCATGAATTGGCTCCGGATGACAAGGAGATCATCTTCAACTGGGCTATGTCCTCCCTGGAACAACGGAATTCGGACGAAGCCATTCGGCTGTTTAAAAAGTCGGTGGAGATGGAACCTGCCAACTATATGGCCTACAATTTCCTGGGCAAAGCTTACGGACAGAAAAAATTCTATGACGAGGAAATGGCCAGCTACCGCAAGGCGATCGAATTGAAACCTGAGTTTGGAGCGGCCCATTTCAACCTCGGGATCATACTTGGAATTAAGAAGAAATTTGAAGAAGCCGCACCGCATTTCGAAAAAGCCATTGAAATCGACAAAAGTTTTGAAAAACCGTTTGTTGTACAAATGCTGACAGCCATGGGCCTGAGAAAAACCGAAGCCGCAACCATAAAAGAAGCCAAAATGGATATTGGCGCGGAATTAAAAAATGCGTTAGAGAGAAAATCCGAAGGGTCCGGGTCCGACCATAAAATGGAGGGGTCCAAGAACGTCAAGGACACCACAAACGTTAAAGGCCGGATTTTAATCAACGGAAAACCCATTCCATCCAATGCGGTTGTGTTGCTGGAAACTCAAAACAAGTTGCGAGTTCCGGGGCAAAAAACCACAAACCTGACGATCAGACAAAGCAACCTTAGTTTCTTCCCTAAACACTCAACCGTTCAAGTGGGGTCGATAGTAACCTTCGCCAATGAAGACAAGGAAGTGCACAACATTTATTCCAAATCCCAGCGCAACCAGTTCAATCTGGGAGCCATGGCGGCAGGTTCATCGAGGTCTTTGACGCTTGACCAGCCGGGACCCATCGTGCTTCGGTGCAACCTGCACAAAGACATGATAGGAACCATTTTCGTCGTCCCCAACGGCTATTCCGCCCACCCCGACGCCAATGGGGAATTTGCCTTCAATCAGGTTAAGAGTCAGGGCTATCTCCTGCAAATCTGGCATCCACAGTTGAATCCTGCAGAAGTGGAAGCCAACCTGAAGGTTGTCGACTTGAAGGGCGTGGATCAAACCTTCGATATGGATATTAAATCGACCTCGCAACCGGGAGAAATCCACGACATGGTGGATCCCACGGATTACAACGCCATAGTGGACACTATCGAAAAAGAAATGTTCCAGGCCATTGCGGACTGGAAAAAAGGGAAAAAGTTCATTCCCCGAAAGCGCATGCTGATGG
Organism: Nitrospinota bacterium; assembly: GCA_022567815.1. GTDB lineage: Bacteria > Nitrospinota > Nitrospinia > Nitrospinales > VA-1 > JADFGI01. The sequence continues at coordinate 377 of JADFGI010000103.1, read as the reverse complement.
TCATCACCAAACATTATGACGGTGAAGGGCTCAAAGGCGCCATCGCCAAAAGTTTCAGTCAAAAGCGCAGTTTGCGCCTGGAAAAGAAACTCGATGAAATCCGCAAACACATCTCTGGAATCGGCGTGGCCAAGGGAGAAGTCACAGAAGAATCGCTCACCAGCAAAGCCAAATTTGCCGTCAGTCAACTGCGCAATAACGTGCAGGAACTGGAGGCCCGGCTGAATCCGGATTTTAACAAAAAGAAATGACCACGATTACCGACCACCTGCCACAACATCCCCTGCTCTGATTCCCACCAGTCGGTTTCATACCCCGTGGCTACTAGCCGTAGGGGCAACTGTCCTAAACTTGTTTGGCCGAGATAACGTTTGCTG
>JADFGI010000102.1 GCA_022567815.1 Nitrospinota bacterium | reverse complement strand
CACGAAACAAAAGTCCGCCAGCTATATATCCATAGCACGTTAATACTGGGTCCAGCCCCTAGGCTGGAAAGTCACGCTGGCTGCTAAACTCTGTGTTTGTGGGTGGGAACGCGTTTCAGGGGCAGATCTTTGCCGTAGTGTATCGATCTACTGTATGGTCGGCGACGGCGATGAGGTAATCCAGGTATTCCGGAGATTTGAAACTTTCATTGCGAAGGGTGTTTTTGGCCCGGTCAAGATATTCCCTTGCAAGATCGAGAGTGTATTCTATCGATTTGGTTTCTCGAAGGTGTTCGAGAATGAATTCAAAATCGTTTTGTGAAACGTTTTCGTCTTGGACGAAATACTCGATTTTATTTTTCATCTCCGAGTCGCTGTTTTGGTACAGGTGCAGGAGAGGAAGGGTCACGTGGCCTTCCTTGAAATCGGTTCCCGGAGGTTTGCCGAGGAGGTCTTCATCGCCATCATAGTCCATTGCGTCGTCTACCAGTTGAAACGCCATGCCAAAATCATTTCCGAAGGATACCAGTGCCTGCTCCTGCTCATCAGAAGCAGAGGCCAACAACGCGCCCATTTGACAGCTCACCGAAATGATGGAAGCGGTTTTACGGTGGATCACGTCCAGGCAGTGTTTTTTGCTGACGTCAAGCTTTCTGGCGTGAGTGTATTCCAGGATGCCGCCTTCGACTAAAATTTTGGTGGCTTCGGCAATGGCGCGGATGACCTTAGGATTACAGTCTTCAGCCAGCAGGAGGATGCCGCGGGAAATCAGAAAATCTCCCACCAAAATGCTGGCATCGCTGCCCCACTTGGAATTTACGGTTTCATTGCCGCGCCGGATGGTGGTTTCATCCACCACGTCGTCGTGAAGCAGGGTGGCGGAATGGATGTATTCGATGACGCAACCATGTTTGATGACGAGGTCGTCAATTTCCCGCCCGCAAAGTTTTGCGGATAGCAGAGTCAGCAAGGGGCGGATGCGCTTTCCGCCTCCATTCATAAGATACGCGCTGATTCCGGGAATCAGGGGAATGTCCGATTCGTAGTTCTTTCGGATAGCCTCCTCCAGCCGTGCCAGTTCTTCTTTAAATCGTCTTGTTACCGCGTTAAAATCCATAAATTAACATACCATTTCTGGAGCAAAATTTTACGATCAAGCGAGCCGGGAGCATACTGAATAATCGCCTGAGTTGGATTGTTTTTACCCAAACATTTGACCGGAACCTGTCATTTTTATGGGAAAAGTGCCATTTTGTCAAGGCAATTATGGGTTAGCTCAAACTTATGAAGACCGAATATTTCTGGTCCCGAAAAATTTCAAATTCCCTTGTTCAACAAGGAACGACCCTGCCGCAAGTGGACGTGGTATCCGACAAAAATTTTCCTTTAAAACGCGTAGCAAGCTACGGGGAATTGAACCCACTGGTGGGATTAAAAAATGTTTCCGATGAAACCTGAATTGACGATCATCATTCCTACCTTTAATCGGGCCGATTTTTTAAAGGAATCCATTCAGTCGGTTTTGTCTCAAACATTTACCGATTTTGAATTGATCGTGGTCGACGATGGCTCTACGGACCATACCGCTGAGGTGGCGCGGGAATTTCCCGGGATTCATTATGTGTACTGTCCGGTGAATTCAGGAGTGTCTCATGCCAGGAACCTGGGAATCGGGTTGGCCAGGGGACGCTATATCTGTTTTCTGGATTCCGATGATTTGTGGGTCAAGAGCAAGCTGGAAACACAGGTTCGCTGGATGGAAGCGCATACGGAATGCCGGCTGTGCTATACCGATGAGATTTGGATTCGCAAGGGTGTTCGGGTCAACCCGATGAACAAGCATCGCAAGTATTCCGGCGATATTTTTTCCCGCTCCCTTCCCCTTTGCATCGTGAGCCCTTCGTCCGTTTTGATGCGGGCTTCGCTGTTCGATGAGGTGGGAATGTTCGATGAGGATCTGCCGGTTTGCGAGGATTACGATCTCTGGCTGAGAATTTCGCTGAAATTTCCCATTCATTTCATTGAGGAGAAGTTGATCGTTAAACGGGGCGGCCATGAAGATCAACTGTCCTCTAAATATTGGGGAATGGATCGCTTCCGAGTGGTTGCCCTGGAAAAACTTCTCAGGGAGTCGTCTCTGAATGAGGAAAAACGTAGTCTTGTTCTCCAGACCCTGATCCAAAAATGCGGTATTCTGATTCAGGGATTTGCCAAACGGGGAAAGGCCAAAGAAGCGGGATACTACCAGGCAATGGTAAATAAATATTGCCGCGAAAAAAATCCCCCCATCCCCCTTCGGTGAAGAGACCTTTGCATAACCCGTCGTTGCGAGGAGCGTTAGCGACGAAGCAATCCAGAGACTCTGGATCGCCACGCCGCTTTGCGGCTCGCGATGACGTCTTTGGTTGGTTCAGGGTAATTTCTATGAAGATTTTCTACTTATGCAAAGGTCTCTTCGGTGAAGGGGAGCAGGTTCCCCCTTTTTAAAGGGGGTTAGGAAGATTTGTACACTCTCAGCGCTAACGGGAATTATTGTCATTAGCCAAGGTCTCTCCGCGAAGGAGCCAGCGTGACGCTGGACCCAATATTGACGTACGATGGGTTTATGGCTGACGCAATCCTCATCCGTACGAAAATATCCTCCCGCGTAGCGGGTTTGAAAGTGATGGAAGGATGCAAAAGTTGAAGGCAAAATTATTTTGGATCGTTTTTATCCTGGTTGGTTTTCTCATGATAGCCGACAACCTGCCTGCGATGCAAAAACCCGCAGAGGCGATTCATAAACTGAGACAGCGCTGTCTGGCTATTTTGTATCATGCCATTGAAAGCGAGAACGCCTATATTCGGGGCGCGGCGGCGCGGGCGGCGGGGGAATCCGAGGACCCGGAGCTCATTCCGCTATTGAAAAAAGCCGCAACCGATGTTTACCACACCACCCGCCTGTTTGCCTTGCAGGGATTCAAAAACTTTTCCCCGGAGGAAGCGGTGGTCACGGCCAAGAGTCTTATCGACGATCACAATGTATGGGTCAAAAGCGCCGCTTTGGAAATGCTGGGCGATCTTGGAAGACATGAAGCGCGGGATCGAATTCGCGCCAAACTGAAATCCCCCGACCGGCCCGTCAGATTGTCCGCGGCGGCGGCTTTGTATAAATTGGGGGAAAAGGAACACCTTGCAATCGTATTGGATACGTTGAAGGATTCCAATTCCGTTACCAGATATCAGGCCATCGGTTATATCGGAAAAATGCAATCGCGGGAACTGCTTCCTCACTTGATCGCTTTGCTCGATGATAGGGAGGATGAAGTGATTTTTTACAGCCTGAAAGCCATCGGTAAAATGGTGGAGCCGCAATTGTTTCCTCGCTTGGTGGAATTGACTTTTAGCGAACACCCTTCGGTTAAATACCAGGCGGTGTTGGTCATGGGATATCTGCCTGCGAACATTGCCTTGAACCGCGTCCGGGAACTGTGTACGGATGCCGACCCGATGGTGAGAGTTTCCGCGGCGGTATCGATGAATCGTTTAGGTTCCAAAGGTTGCCGGGAGGTATTTGCCCAGGAGCTTGAACATTCTGATTACGGAGTCCGCAGTTCCACTGCCAGGGTGATGGGTAAAATTGATTTGCCGGATCGGGCTCGATTATTGGATCGGGCTTTGAACGACGAAAACACGCGGGTTCGCACAGCGGGCGTACGGGCGGTGGGAATGATGGGCGGTCCTGATGCCTTCCCGCTTTTAGTGCGTATGCTGGATGATCCGCAAGAGGCCGTTCGGGCCTACGCGGCTGGAAATTTGATCAAACTGACGCAATAAAATATTTCAATTTTTGATGTCCCGAAATTTTTTAATTTGTTTCTGTCTGAAAGGAAAAATAATGAAAATATACGCAAAGCAAATATTCATTAAGGCTTTACTTTTATATTTGGCGGTGGCTTGGATGATTTTCTCCATCCCTGTTTATGCAGAGGACAATGTTTACGAACCTCTGCAGGAAATGAAGCATCCGGCGGATAATCCCTGGTCGAAGGAGAAGGAAGAACTGGGCAAGATGCTTTACTTTGATCCGAGGTTGTCTGGAAGCAACTGGATCAGTTGCGCAACCTGCCATAACCCCGGTTTGGGCTGGGGCGACGGACTCCCCCGCGCAATAGGTCACGGACAAAAAGAGTTGGGACGACATTCGCCGACGATCATCAACAGCGGATATTCTCCTTTGCAGATGTGGGATGGACGGAAAAAAACTCTGGAAGATCAAGCCGTGGGGCCCATCGGAGCGGCGGGTGAAATGAATCAGGATTATGCGGAGCTGGTCAAGGAGTTGAAAGCTATTTCGGGTTATGTCCGGTTTTTTGGAGAGGTGTTCGGCAAGGACTCCATCACAATGGACAATATTGGAAAAGCCATCGCCACCTTCGAGCGGTCGGTTGTTTCCAAAAATTCCTCTTATGATAAATACTGGCAGGGTAACAAAAATTCCATGTCGAAAAACGCGGTCAATGGGATGAACCTGTTTTTCGGCAAGGCCAAATGTTCTATTTGCCATAACGGGCCAGCGTTCACGGATGGCAATTTTCATAACATCGGCGTGAAACAGCACGGTCCCCTGAAAGTGGATTTGGGCCGGTTCAATGAGAGCAAGGACGATTTTGACAAGGGCGCTTTCAAGACTCCCGGTTTGCGGCACATCACCCGGTCCGCGCCCTATATGCATGATGGGAGCGAGCCTACCCTGGAATCGGTGATCGCCTTTTATAATCGCGGAGGCGATGTGGAGAAAAACAGAAGTCCTTTCATCACTCCCCTTGAGCTGACGGCCCAGGAGGAAAAGGATCTTGTTGAGTTTTTGAAAGCGCTGGAAGGCGAGCCGATCATGGTTGCTATTCCCCAACTTCCATGATTGAAATTCCCTTCACTCAATATATGAGGCACAGGCCGGAAAGCCTGTGCTACTACTAACGGGTTGTTGAAAACTATTTTTGCTACCTGGAACTGTCACACTGAGCCTGTCGAAGTGTGAAAACAGCCTTATATCAAGGTCATACTTCGACAGGCTCAGCATGACAACAGTAGAAACCCTCGTGTTTGGGACTTTTTCAGCAACCGACTAACAGCGGTCGTAATCATCCTTGTAGCGAATGAGGTCGTCTTCGTCCACCTTATCGCCTATTTGGACTTCAATGAGGATCAGCGGCGTTCCGTGGGGATTGGCCAGGCGGTGTTTGGATTTCAGGGGAATGAACAGAGATTCATTCTCCTTTAAAATGATTTGATTGTCGTCAAGGTCCACGAGGGCCGTTCCCGAAACCACGGTCCAATGTTCATTCCGGTGATTGTGCGATTGCAGGCTGAGCCGTTCGCCACTGTTGACGTCAATTCGTTTTACCAGGTAGCCGTCCCTTTTTTCCAGCACGGTATAGGAACCCCAGGGTTTTTGTACGGTGACCCCGAGTTTCACTTCCGGACGGTTTTTTTCTTTTAATTGATTCACCAATTGCTTGACCTCCTGGGCTTTGTTTTTATTGCACACGAGAAGTGCGTCGGGAGTATCGACTACGATTAAATCCTTGAGTCCCACAGCGGCGATGATGCGTTCTTCGCCCTGGATGATGGAGCCTGAACAATCCAGCGCAGTCACATTTTCCGTGAACACATTTCCATGCGCATCTTTTTCTGCCACCTCCTGGAGAGCGTCCCAGGCCCCGACATCACTCCATTGGATTTTTGCGGGAATCAACGCAACGCGTTTTGATTTTTCCAAAACCCCATAATCAATGGAAATGGATGCAAGGGATCCATAGATTTTTGCTCCCTCCGAATCCAAAAGACGGTAGGGATACTTGCGGTTATTTTCAATGGTATGTGAAACGATAGCGGAAAGTTTTTCATAAAGGTCCGGCAGGTGGATTTGTATTTCTTCCAGGATGGTGGAGACTTTCCAGAGAAACACGCCGCAGTTCCAGAAATATCCGCCCTCGTCGATAAACTTTTTAGCCGTCGCCGCGTCCGGTTTTTCGATGAAGCGCTCGACCTTAAAGGCCACTTCAGAATCTTCCAGGGCCTGGCCTTGTTTAATATAACCGTAACCTTGTTCCGCGCGGGTGGGTTGAATGCCCAAAGTGACCAGAAATCCTTTGGCGGCAACCTCCTCTCCCCGGCGCAGGATTTCGTGAAACGCCTCGGGGTTCTTTATGACATGGTCCGCCGGGAAGACGGCCATGACCGCATCGGGATCTTTCTCATGCAGGACTTTTGCGGCAAACCCTATGGCCGCCGCCGTATTTTTTGCCACAGGTTCCGCCAACAACTGAGACGGTGGAACTCCGAATGTTTTGGTTTGCCGGCAGGTTTCAAAAGCGTGCAGGGCATGCGTCACCATGAAAATTTTGTCAGCGGGAATCAAAGGCAGAAGCCTCTCGACCGTATTTTGAATCATGGTCCCCGGACCGACGATTCTGAGAAGTTGTTTGGGGGACTGTTCCCGGCTTTTGGGCCAGAACCGGGTTCCGCTTCCGCCTGCTAAAATGACTCCGAACATGATGCTCCTAAACCCTTGGTTGAGAGATGTGCGATGGGGAACGGGGTGTCAAAGGATGATAGCTAAATGAATATGTTTGTGATAATTTTACAAGTCCGCTGAATTTCCCCATGCCGTTTACGGGAATCAAGAAATTGATTTCCAAAAGGTTCGTGAGTGGAACAACCGGGAAAAATCGGAAACCATACTAGCTTAAAGTTCATCCAAGGACTACAAAAAAGAGAATTGCCAAAAATCAGTTGAACTTCATCAATTTCAAATAAGACATTATTTCCCATTATGGAAAAAGCGATATTTTATCCCTTCCTCGTATTTGTATTTTTTATCACCATGGTGGGTGGTTGGATTCCCACCATCAAGATGTGGTCGAAATCCACTTTCCGCATGATCATCAGCTTTTGTGCGGGGATTCTGCTGGGTGCGGTTTTTTTTCACATTTTGCCGGAAATAGGCGGTGTTTTGGGAGGGCAAGTGGGATACCCGGTCATGCTGGGATTTCTCATGATTTTTATATTGGAAAAATTTATCATGGTGCATCCGTGTGAAGAGGTGGAATGCAACTACCACAAAATCGGCTTATCGGCCTATGTGGGAATTGGGTTTCACAGCATCCTCGACGGCATAGCCATAGGCGCCGGAAGTATGATGAACTTGAGCGCGGTCATTATTCTGGCGGTGACCCTTCACAAATTTCCCGCGGCGTTGGCTTTGAGCAGTCTTCTGGTCAGGGGCGGGGAATATTCCCGCAATAAAATTCTGACTTCCATGTTCATCTTCGCGCTGGCCACGCCCTTTGGGGCTGTGGTCTCCATATTACTTTTTCAGGGGATGACGGATCAAGTGGTGGCTGTCGCCCTGGGCATTTCGGCGGGAACGTTTTTGTTTATTTCCACCACGGACCTCCTGCCGATGGTGTATGAAGAACATGATTCCAGGGAATACAAAAACCTGGTTTGCCTGTGCCTGGGAATCCTGGTCATGATTCTTTCCAAGGGAATCGTGTGATAAGAAAATGATTCCAGAAAAAATCCGCCCTTTTTTACCTTTCATGGCCAAGTACAGGCGTGAAATGGCTGTGGGGATGGCCGCCTTATTTATGACCGACATCACCGGCCTGGTGATTCCCTGGTTGTTGAAAGAATTCATCGACCTTCTTCCTGAAAACCCCAGCCAGTCCCATCTTTTAAAGTATGCGGGATTATTGTTTCTGACATCCGTGGTTATGGCCGTTGGCCGTTATGGGTGGAGAAAATATATGTTCGGCCCTTCCCGCAAAGTCGAATTCGATATCCTGAACAAACTGTTCGCGCATTTTTTGACCCTGGATAAATTTTATTTTCACCGGCAGAAAATCGGCGATTTGATCTCGAGATCCACCAATGATCTTCGAGCCGTTCGGGATTTTGTCGGCCTGGGATTACTCATTTTAATGGATTCAACCGTTGTCATCATCGGTTGCGTTTGTTTAATGGTTTGGATCAATCCCGGTCTCACCCTGACAGTGATGCTTCCGCTTCCACTGGTTTCCATCCTGTTTTTTACATTTGTTAAAGAGATCAGCAAGCGGCATCAAGCGGTGCAGGAGCACCTGGCGAAAATGACCGCGCGTGTGCAGGAAAATATCGCGGGCATCCGGGTTCTGCACGCTTTTGTTCAGGAGGAAAATGAAAAAAGAAAATTTGATGAGCTCAACCAGGAATACATCCATAAAAACCTCCGCATCACAAAATTGTTCGGCATATTCACGCCTTCGCTGATTTTTACCCTGGGAGTGGCGGCGGTGTTCTCACTATGGCTGGGGGCCAAAGCCGTCATCGCAGAGGAAATGACCCTGGGCGCGTTCGTCGCTTTCAACGGCTACCTGATGATGTTGTCCTGGCCCATGATGGGGATTGGTTATGTGATCAACTTGACGCAAAAAGGACAGTCGGCGATGGGACGCATTCAGGAAATTTTATCCTCTCAGCCTGATATCAAGGATGGGCCTGCCAAGGAAGGGGTTGCCGATTCTTTTCAGGTGGAAGGGGAGATTGAGTTTAAAAATTTCAGCTTCACTTATCCTGGGGCTGAAACGGCGGCGTTGAATCAAATCGACCTGACCATTGCCAAAGGGCAAACGGTGGCCATTGTGGGAAAAATCGGCTCGGGAAAAAGCACGCTCGCGCAAATGCTTCCGCGTTTATATGAAGGAAGCCAGGCCGGAAATATTTTCATCGATGGCAAACCGATTCAAAACATTCCTCTTCCCCTTTTGCGCAAAAGCATCGGCTATGTGGATCAGGAACCGTTTTTATTTTCATTGTCAATCCGGGCTAATGTCGCTTTGGGAAGCGAGAACGCGTCCCCTGAAGCCATCGATGACGTGGTACAGGATGCCGGGT
>JADFGI010000101.1 GCA_022567815.1 Nitrospinota bacterium | reverse complement strand
TCAAGGTTCTGAAGATTTCCCCATCCAACAGTTCATCTCTCAGCTTGCCATTGAACGACTCATTGTATCCATTTTCCCAAGGACTTCCTGGTTGGATAAACAGGGTTTGAACACCCAATCGTTCCAACCAGTACCTGACAGCTTTTGCCGTAAACTCCGGCCCATTATCCGAGCGAATAAATCCCGGCAGCCCTCTATAAATAAACAAGTAACCAAGCTGTTCCAATACATCCTGTGATCGTAATCGACGAGCTACTTTAAGAACCAGGCATTCCCTCGTATACTCATCAATAAGCGTCAATATACGTAAAGGCCGTCCATCCTCTGTGCGGGTAGCCACAAAATCATAACTCCACACATGATCCTTGAACTTAGGTCTCAACCGAATACAAGAACCGTCGTTTAGCCATAATCGTTTCCTCTTAGGCTGTTTTTGTGGAACCTTTAAACCTTCTCTCCGCCAGAGACGTTCCACTCGTTTATGATTCACCTTAAAGCCTTCCCTTTGCAATAAAGCTGTGATCCTGCGGTATCCATAGCGACCATATTTTGTCGCCAGCTCAATCATCCGTTCTATCAACCGCTCTTCATCATCCCTTGTCCTCGGGCGATAACGCTGAGTGGAACGAGGCTGACTTAACGCCCGACAAACCCTCCGTTCTGAAACATTGAATTGTTCCATCACATGAAACACGGCTCGCCGCTTCTTTGTCGGGCTTAATACTTTCCCTCGGCAACTTCTTTCAATATAGCTTTATCCAAAGACAGATCAGCCACCAGCTGCTTCAATCGGACATTCTCCTTTTCCATCTCCTTCAATCGCTTGGCCTGATCCACACTCAAACTGCCATAATCTCGCCGCCATCGGTAATAGGTCTGCTCCGTAATGCCTATCTTCCAACAGACCTGGCTAATCGTGCTGCCCTTGGCCAACAAAATCTCTGCTTCCCTTAAATAACCTATGATTTGCTCTGGCTGATACCTTTTCTTGCCCATTTCCCCCTCCCCAATCATCAGGTTTTTTGATCCAAATCCTAACATACAACCTGGATCAGTTTTCGGGGGGCAGGTCATCCCCCCTATGGGCTTTTATAATTCCATAGCTAACTGAAAGACCTAACCCGGTTTTTTTAACTTTCGATTTGGTGGTAAAAAAAGGATCAAATATATTTTTTATTGTATCTGGCTCGATACCCACTCCGTTATCATGAATCTCAATTTTAATAAATGAAGAAAACACTTCTGTACGAATTTCAATTTTACCACCACCTTCTGGGATGGCCTCTTCTGCGTTTTGCAGTAAATTCAAAACCACCTGTTTTAGTTGATCGGAAACTCCTGTAATACTTGGAAGGTCACTATAGAACTCTTGTTTCTATTGTTCCAACATAGCAGGTAGACTCCAAAAAGAAAAAAAGACAGAGCTGTATTTGGGGCCATGCGCCCTGGGTGGGATGTTTGGATTTGAATAAAACTTTCAATCACTAATTGATCGATGCCAAAGTCTATATCAAAGAAATATTGGATTAAGGTCAATCCGCCAAGTAAAGAAACAAGAATTCCCACAAATTTCCCCAATCCCACCCTGGAAAATTTCACTAGAATAAGCCCAAGACCAGAGAAGAGAAAACCCAACGCCGTGTTGTATTGCATTGGTACAAAAGTAGATTGGGTCTGAATCAGGATAGGTAGGTTGGCATGCCATGCAAACATAACCAGAAAACCAAGAAAGGATGACGCACTACCGAAGATTAAAATCAAGTGGGATCGATGGACTCTCACAAATACTTTCCACTGTAACTCAAGCGTTTAGAGGTGGTCCTGGTTTGTTGGACAGGATTTCGGCAAAGTTAAGCTACAGGTTGATTGATGTTATGCCACATTCTTTCTGTTATCAGGGGCATGCCCCTGATAATTTTTTGCTTTATTGTAAACCTCATCCGGTGTTTGTCCATTGAAAGTGGAATGGGGCCGGGTTTGATTATAGTGCGTCAGCCATGCGCCAATCTGCTGGCGAGCCTGAGCGCCGTCTTCAAAGGCGTTGAGGTAAACGCATTCGTATTTCAGACTCCGCCAGAGCCGTTCGATAAACACGTTGTCCATCCACCGGCCTTTTCCATCCATTGAGATTTTGATCCCGTTTTCTTTCAGCACAGAGGTGAAATCAAAAGACGTGAACTGCGATCCCTGATCCGTGTTGAAAATCTCTGGCCTGCCATACAAATCGAGAGCTTCTTCCAGGGCTTCAACGCAAAACAGGGTATCCATCGTATTGGACAGCCGCCATGAGAGCACTTTGCGGCTATGCCAGTCCATGATCGCCACCAGATATAAAAATCCCCGCCTGATCGGGATATAGGTGATGTCCGTGCACCAAACCTGATTAGCTTGTGTGACCGCCAGATTCCGCAATAGATACGGATATACTTTATGCGCCGGGTGCGGCTGGCTGGTGCGCGGTTCCTGGTAAATTGCGCGCAGACCCATGATCCGCATCAAACGCCGTACACGATGACGACCCACGCAATAACCCTGCCGCCGCAAGTGCCGCGCCATCTGGCGACTCCCGTAATAGGGCGTGAGCAAAAACTGTTCATCGATCAAACGCATCAACTTTAAATTCAGCGGATGTTCCCCTTTGGGATCATAATACCAGCCAGACCGGCTGATCGAAAGCAAACGGCATTGCACCCTAATGCTCAAATCATCGTTGGATGGCTCACCCATTTCCTGCCGCCTCCTAACCCCAACCGGTTGGAGGCATCGACCAAAAAATCCCGCTCCACACTCAACTGGCCAATCTTGGCATGCAGTTCTTTAACTTCCGTCGCATGATCGTTTTTCTGAACATCCAACTTGCCGGAAAATCCCGCCTCCATCGACGCAACCGCCTCTTTCTTCCAGCGGTGAATCACCGTCGCATGGACCCCGTATTTTAAAGCCAACTCCGATATCGGAGCTTCCTCACGCAACGCCGCCAAGGCTACCTTTGCCTTAAAACTCGCAGGATAATTCTTTCGTGTTCTGCTCATATCCATGACCCTCCTTTGATCATAAATCGTAGCTTAACACCTTGTCCGAATTCCTGGGACCACCTCTCCCCTCCTGATGCGGAAGCTATTCCTGCCTTTGCCAGAGACCATAAAATTTCGTGTTCTTTCTGCCACACAGGGTTCCCAAAACTTAATTCTGTTGGGATCGCTTTTAAACAAAATGGGTACCGCATGCCGGGGTCCAAAGGGAGCTACCTTTGGGAAAAACCCATTCCACTGGCGTTCCGGTTAAACTTCGCTCTTCCACAATACGAAAAGCGGGATTGGAACGTAATTTCGGGTCTTACCAACGTTCCCCCCGCCGTGGCGGATGGCGCCACAGGTGAATCGCGAACGGATGTCAGTGATACCGCTTTGAGGATAGTCAACTGGCAGATTTTGTCCGGGGGGACTTTAGCTCCTAATGTGTCTTACTTTTTCCAGGTGGTAGGAACTATTGAAGGTCAGGACTCAGATAATTTCCAATTTCCTGGTCCTGAACACGAGCCGGGGGAAACCGAAATCGAAACCGAAGCGATTGTGATCCAGATTGATGATATTTTGCCCAATTCGTTGATGAATTTTCGCGCCGGGAAGGCCCACATCGACAATTTGTTTTTTTCCAGGCCCAGACGTCTGACTTTTGCTTCTTACCTCACTATGTTTCAGCCTCTTACAGGAGCCTCCCTGCATGCCAATGCGATCGGGGTCGAGGTAAATGGAATCCATGAATCCTCTGGCATCTGGTACGCGGTGGGAATGAGGAACAGGGGTGTAAGATTCAATTCAAGCGATCTTCATGAGGTTCGTCCAGGGGCGTATTATGGCATATTGAATCTCCCCTTTTCCCTGGAGGATGAACAGCAGACGCTGGGTCTCCTTGTTAATGCAAACAGGGTAGGAAATGAAAATTTTGGCACTTCTCAAGGCGCTCCAAGTTTTAATGGGACGGATGCCCCCACGTTTGGCGTAGGCGGGGTGTTGGACCTCCACTGGGGACCCTTTAACCTCATTCCGGGTTTTTATTATTACACCGAGGGACGCGCGGCCCACGCAACCATAGGCACTTTTGAAGCCACCAGCGGAACCGTGGAACTTCACTATATGGTCATCCCTGAGCTTATCCTCACCGGCCGCTGGGATTTTCTTAATGTGATCGGTCAGCCAGCGGGTACTTTTGAAGACGATCTTGATCAATTCGTGGCCAACATCGCCTGGTATTTCCACCCGAACGTCCGGCTCGTAGCTGAGTACTCTTACCTTGACGCTAAACTGAACCGCCTGACCACACTGCCCTTTAACAACGACCTGTACGTGTCTGTTCCGGGAGCGTTGGGAACTCAACGGGCGGACCTGAAGGTGACTAAACTCATCCTGGGTTTTGAGGTAAATTTCTAAAAAAAAGCTGGACGGCCTATCTTCATAATTTCAATTCGGGGGAAGGGTTCACCTTCCCCCATGTTTAAACCCACATTTCCCATTTAAGAAGCAACTGTATTCGGTCATAATCCTGGTTGAACAGTTGCACCAACGATTTAATGGATCTCAACACCCTTCCGTGCAAAAATTAAAATTTTTGAATCGTTATTGAACAGGGAATTGATATCCGTTGACAATAGGGAACTATAAAATTCAAAAAACAAAGGATCGGTTAGGATGAAAAATTATCTGGTATTTTTTATTTTGTTGATTATTACTTTGTATTTCGTTGACATCGTTTTTGCCGCCGGGAAATGTCCTCAGCCGAGAAAGACCAGGTCTGCACCGGTTGACATATCTAAAATCGATAAAACCACCCAAGCCAGCGCGGAAAACGGAAAAAATCTTTACATCAAGACAGCCAAGCCAATGGCTTGTAAAAACTGCCATGGCGAAACGGGCGCTGGAGACGGCAAACTGAGCAAGGCCCTCAAACCCGCGCCCACAAATTTTACCTGCAAGGATACTATGAAGGATGTTTCTGCGGGTCAGATGTTCTGGATCATCAAGAATGGTTCCCAGCGGACTGGAATGTTATCCTTTGGTCTTAACATGGAAGACGGGGAAATTTGGGATGTTATTAAATACATCCGCGGGACTTTTATGAAATAAGACTTTCAAGCATTCCGTAGATTCCCAAAATCGAGAATGAACGATCCCGCCCCAAGCGGACGGGGTATCCGGCAAAGGTTTTCATTTAAAAGCCGTGGCCAGCGTAACGCTGGACCCGAATAGCAACAACTTTCTCCGCCAGCAAACGTTATCTCGATGAAAGGAGCTTTTGCGAGTTGCCCTTACGGCTAGTAGCTACGGGGAATAAAACCCACGGGTGGGAATGATGAAGATTTGCATTTACGGTGGCTGAGAAATTGAAATAAAATCAAATAAAAATTCTGAATTTTTTGTTTAGGTACTTATTTTTTCCCGAAAATAATAAAAATCTGCCCGCCTCTTTTAGTTGCTTCCGGAGCCCGGATAAGAATATCGTTTCTGCCATCCCCGTTGATGTCCCCTATTGCCACGGTTTGTTTCAAAGCATCATCCTTATTTGGTTGCAGAATGACTCCGTCAAATTGCTCGTTTAAGGTAGTCACTCGCGATTTTTGGTTTCCTGAAACTATAAAGGCGGATATCCCGCGTTTTTTATGATTCCCCAACCTCCCTAGAACCATTTCCTGAGAGGAGTCCCCGTTCAAATCGCCCAGGGCCACGGAATATCCATTATAGTAATCCACAGGTTTTTTCCCGGCCATTAAAGAGATAGGTTCTTTCTTTCTTGAGTCCTTGAGGACCAGATCGGCGTCTTTGCGTAGATCCAGGTTATATGGTGGATTTTTCCCTCCGTAAATCAAATACGCTCCAATTTGCCATTTCCTGCGCGGGGAAAGACCGGCCCCCCCCGTGCCAATGATAATGTCATCAATTCCATCACCGCTAAAATCCCCGGAAGCCAAAGAGTATCCGGCATAGGTTCTTTTTACTGCTCCCCAGATAGTTAAATCGGCTTCATTGGCCAGGTCGATATTTCTCTTTATGTTTTTTCCTCCATAAATCACATAGATCTCTCCTGAGCCGGTCCGCTTGTTATCAGGCCCGTTGGCGTAGGGAGCGGCGATTATCAAATCATCAACCCCGTCATCATTGATATCTCCAGCGGCAAGAGCCGAACCTGACCGGTCGGGAGAACTTCCCCAATTCATGATATAGGCGTTGGGACCATCTATACCGGTCAAACGAACATCCCAGCTTATGGAGAGAGACAATCTCCGAGGCAATTTTTTCCGCCCGAAAATCACATAAGTTTGCCCGGCCATTACTTTTCTATCCCGGTTGGCCGCTGGCGCCCCGATGATGATATCGTCCAACCCGTCCCCATTTAAATCTCCAGAGGCAACTGCAAAACCCGTTTCACTGGAAATCTCGGTTCCCGTAATAATCAGGTCGGCAACCTTTTCAATATTCTTTTTTCCCGACATCCTTTTTCTTCCAAAAAGGACATACACCTCCCCGGCTCGGAATTTCCCTTCTCCTCCGCTGGAATGGGGAGCCCCAATAATCAAGTCATTGAATCCGTCCCCATTCAAATCTCCAGAGGCGATGGCCTGGCCAAATCGAGCGCTGTGCGGCGAATGGGATCTAAAAAGGATCAAATCCGCTCGATTCAAGTCAACTACCCTTGAAAACTTCTTCCTGCCAAAAAATATATAAACCTTCTCCAGATTGTCCCGGCCTTTTACCGGTCCCTCAGGGTAAGGGGCGCCGATAATTATGTCCTGGATGCCGTCCCCATTGATGTCGGAACAATGAATGGCAAATCCAATTTGTGGAGTATTTTTAGATGCAAAAATACCTTCCTTTTTGTCCGAATAAACGATTTTCAAGTCAAATTCATTCTTTGGGAGCCTGTAAATCCGACGTTGAAATTTCTTCTCTTTCCCGATTTTTTTGTCGGGTTCATCTGGAGTTTCACGGGATTTTAGTGGAGGGAGACGGTCATATTTTTGAGATGCCAGGGAAGATTCAGGAAGGCATCCAAATTCAAGAAGGGAAAAAACAAATAAGATAAAAAAAGTGAAAGCAATTTTAAGTAATGGAATTGGTTCTTTTAAAAATACTCGCCAACATCTATTAATCATTAATATAGTCAAATGGATTTGATTGGAGTTTATATACCAATTTAACTGCCAAAGACCGGCATTTATGAATTGTACCACTTTTTAAGTATGAAATTTTCGACCTCAGCGGACTGTTTGACGTCAGCTGAAAGTGGAACATTTGAGGTAAAAAGCTAAGAGATACTTTCTGTTAAACTTTCCTTAAGAAGGGGGTTGTTATGAACAAGATAGCATCGAGAATCCTTCATCAAGGATATCCTTAATGGACAATGAGCAATTTTGGGTTCGCGTGTTATTATTGAAAGCGATAGAGTATTTTCTCCTCATCAGGCCTTTGGCGGTACTATCGTATAGTATCTGAGTAGAAAGGACTCATTATAATAGATACCAAAAAAAAACTAGCCCCGAGAGCGTGTTTGTATATGTAGCCGGAGAAAATGCATAGTATCCAAAGCAAAAACTATTAATCACCAAAGTACAAGCTGATTAGGAAAAAGATTGCTAAACGCACAACAAAATATGGAGGAAGCAATGACAGAAAATACGAATTCGCCCGTTTTTTATGATAGCTACTCAGAGGCCATTCCCTGGGAAGAACTTGTGGAGTTAGCCAAGGCAGATATGAATGCGTGCAAAGACATCCATTGTAAAGAGACCCTCCGTGAATGTGCCGAAAAAATTGTACTGTCAAAGGTATGTCCGTGTGTTGCCGATTTCGCCCCTATCGTACAGGCGCTAGTGGATGAGTATCTTAAACAATTAGGCACCGGGAATATTGACCCTTCATAAACGCAAAGTGAACTTCCGCCTGAATATGTGGGCACATAGTTAAGTAGCCTTTGCCAGAGTGGTGGTAGCCTGGTTTGATGCCTATTACAAACCGCAGGAGGGTCAGCATGCCAGAACCATCTAGAGGCGTATTTGATCATCCATTTCTGGGGCGCGGGTTTCGTCCCTTCTTCCTTTTAGGCGCGTTATACAGCGTTGTCAGTTTATTGATATGGGGCGGATTTTTTGCCGGGCATGGCATGCCGCCTTCCTTCATGATTGATCCTGTATCCTGGCATGCGCATGAAATGATCTATGGTTTCACCATGGCAATTGTTGCGGGATTTTTGCTTACGGCTGTGGCGAACTGGACGGGCGGTGCACCGGTGCGGCAATTTCATCTGGCGGGGCTGTGCGCACTCTGGCTGGCAGGGCGCGTGGTTATGAATTTTGATCTGGGCTTGCCGGAGATTACCGTTATAGTTGTTGAGGGAGCGTTTATCCTGACGCTGGCGCTAAGCCTGTCTATCCCGCTTCTTAAATGCTGGAATAAGCGCAATTTCGTATTTCTGGTTTTGCTGAGCATTTTATTTGCATGTGATATGACCTTCTTTATCACGAAAGAGAGCACATCACTGCATGTTGCTGTGATGATTATTATCGCCATGATTTCTCTGATTGGTGGACGAATTATTCCGGCCTTTACGGTTGTGGCTTTACATGGGCGCGGGGAAGAAGCTAAGCAGACACCGCAGGAAAAGCTGGATGTTATGGCGCTTTTATCGTTGGCTTTGATTATTCTGACGCTGGTGTTTATAGGTCAGGAAGGAGCTATTCTTGCTGCAACTGCCTTTTTATCCGCCATCATTCATGCGCTGCGTTTGCGGCGTTATCATACCCGCAGAATATTTGGTGATCCGATGGTCTGGATTCTTCATGTCGGTTATGGCTGGGTGATTGTGGGGTTGCTTTTACTAGGGGTCTCGGCACTGGATTTTCTTCCCTTCTCAATTTCGTTGCACGCCTTTACAGCTGGGGCTATTGGCTCCATGACGTTGG
>JADFGI010000100.1 GCA_022567815.1 Nitrospinota bacterium | reverse complement strand
ATTAACGCGCTATGGTTTTATGGCTTTTCAGGGCTCGTGAGCACAGCGTACCCCTTGTATGTTTTCAGGGCCTCGCGTAGCGTCAGGCCCAAGCTTCCTCCCCACGTAGTGGAACGGGGCTAATTGGAGTTAACCGTAAAAATTTTTTTAAATCGATCCATTTTCTGGTCATCGTATAGAATGAGATAAATTGCGTAATTGCGTAGAATTTTTTTTACGTAGTTCCGGGTTTCGGTAAATGGAATACTCTCGATGAACTCCAGAGGATGCATATTGGAACGCAACGCAACCCATTGCCGAACTTTCGTGGGACCGGCATTATATGCCGCTAAAGCATATACCATATTTTGATTAAAGGAAACCAGCAGGCGATGCAAATATTCGACTCCCAATCGGAGGTTGGTGACCGGATCTTTTAGACTTTCTTTAGTAGGGACTTCCTGTTTTAACGTACGGGCGACCCCCTCTGCCGTCCGGAGCATCAACTGCATCAGTCCAACAGCGTTTGCTTTTGAAGTGATTTCGGGATTGAAAGCGCTTTCCTGCCGCATTAAAGAAAGTACCAGAAAGGGGTCAAGATTATAATGTGCCAGAGTTTCCAGAACTTCCGTCATATAGCCTTTTGGGAACAGCCCCTCTGCTAAAGGTCGGGATAGACGGTTGCGATTTTCATTGCCTGAGAGTTTCCAGGACAGGTTAATGGAGTTTTGAAAATCACCTCCAAGTTTGAACAGATTGGCGATATAAAAGGAAAAAGCTGGATTGTCCCGGTAGTATGGAAAATTCGCCAACTCCTGTGTGCCATGCCCACGGAATCCTATCGCAATCAATTTTTCCGCCCGGCTCAAACGCTTGCGGTCGATTTCGCCAAGGCCGAATTTTCTAAAAACCGACTCCGGCAACTCTTTCCGGGTTAAAAATGTTTTAAGATCAAAACCGGAATCGTCCTGAGTTATTATCGTATAGAAATCAAAAGAATGCTGTTTGGCCAATTGTTTGATCCAATAAATCTTTTTTTCCTGATTTCCCAATGCATCGTGGGTTTGTGCGAGCCAATACTTCCCTGCCGCCTGATAGTTGGAATTTGGATATGAAGCCTTCAATTGTCGATAGGCGGGAGAGGAATAATAATTCAGAAGTCTTTCAAAATGGATCTGGGCGATCTCATATTTTTTTTCCAATCTTTCGATCCAGGGAATTTTAAATAATGTGCTGGTGGTGTAGGGTCCGAAATCGTATTTTTTTAGCAGAAGGTCATAGTAGGCCACCGCTTTGGAATATTCCTCTTCATCTTCCGCAATGCGTCCGAGAAAGAACAGGGCCTTATGGCAAGCGTCAATTTCAAGGGGATATTGTTCGATTATTTTCTCATAAAAAAATGTGGCATGTTCTGGTTGATTTGTTTTCCAAAAAGAATACGCCAGCTCATTGAGATCTTTTTGAGTGAACAAAATGGCGATTTCATCAATAACGCCATTGGTGGAATGGTTTTCAAGATAAAGTGGGAGAAGTTGTTTTAACGTTTTGATCACTCCCCTCGACTCCTGGATTCCAGGATAATTGCGCAGAACCTGCAATCCTGAATTCAGGCTTTTTCCAAGATCGTCCTGATCGAGAGACTCATGAAAACTCCGAACCATTTTATTGGTATAAACGACCTTTGGTTTTTTGCTGGGAGCATGCGGTTTTCTTATTTTTTTGTTGCCGTTGGAAATTGGAGGCGTGTCAAGTTTTAAACCATTAAGATCAATCCCCAATTTTTTAATTTTGTTTTCATATATTTTGAAAAAATTAACCGCCGCTTCTTTCACATCCAGGGAAACGGTATTTTTCAATAGAGAGAAAAAAATATCCGCCGCGCTTTTTAAATCCCCGGCAGACTGATAATTTTTCGCCAGGGCCAAGTTGACTTTTAGTTGATGCTCCTTATTTCCGGGAAATTCCCGCATCAGTGATTGCCTAAAAGCCCGCCACGCGGCCTTGTGATTTAGCTCTAAAAAATATCCTTCCCCCAGCAGATATTCTACCTCCGCCAAATCACGCGATACATTGGCGTGGAAAGGACTGTCTGGATAATATCGGAATATTTTCAAACGAAGTTTTTCTGAATTTTTGAAAAATTTAATCGCCGGGAGGTAATTTTGATTTTTCAATTCCTGCTGTCCCTGTTCCTTTAATACTAACGCCAAGGTATCCAATCGGAAATCTTCTAAAATAAAATTTCCAATAATTTTATTTTTCAGATATTGAGTGGCTTTTTTATTATTGCCATTTTGATGGTTGAGGTATCCCAAAGCCAGCGCCAGCAGGTTTTTCTCTTCCCTGGACGCGGCTTTTTTTTCGGCATTCTCATAATGTTTAAGGACGATGGAAATATCCTGATCTCCCAGACGTCCGAGATCAAATCGCTTTTCTCCCAATGCAGACAGCGTTGGAGGGAATGGTTTGATGGTGTTGAAAATATCCAGCGATTCAGCAGAAAGACCGACAGCCTGGAATAGATTCAGCAGGACAAAAGAAAAGATAATGCCTGGAAAAGAAAACATCCGAATAAGGGAAATTGGAGAATTCGACAAAATGGAAATGGTGTCCATTTGGAAACGCAAAGCCCAGCTCTGCCTGGCAGGAATGCCCTCCAAACAGCGTATGCCATTTTATATCAAAAAGATACAAATTGGCAGGTGAGAACTATATTTTTTTTCTCAGGGAGCGGCTCAAAGAAACGATGTAGTCCATCTCTTCTTTATTTGCCATGGGAGCTGTTCTCTTGAATTCAGGAACGGAAGGCTTTGGTGCATGATCCTGAATAGATGAAGGCGCAACCACTACTTCCTCGCCAACGGCCCATTTTCGCGAGGCAGACGGATCTTTTTCTACCGCGATAACAATAATTTCATGGGTTTGAGAATTCCACTTGGAATAAGGCGCACTGTTTTTATTGTGCCGACGCTCTTTTTTTGGGGATTGAGGGGACGATTGAAGAAGTTCCGGATCTCTGCCTAGGCTGCCACTGTGTCTCCTGTCACCATTGGTTAAAATGATCCCTTTGCGCTTGGAGAATTGCTGGCGAAATGCAGACGGTTCACCACTTTTTAATGAGGGCAGAGATTTTGGAGCGGACTGGACTCTTTCCACATATTTATCTGGCTCAGAAGCTTTGTTTCTGTCAATGGCGGCGACCAGCATGTCGGGCCTCCTTCTTAATAAAATGTATTAGGGAAATTGAATGAACAATAATACCTAATATTTTCTGAACGGCAACCTAAAAATATTCCTTAAGCGATATTTTATTAAGATTTTTTCATAAATCAGGGGTTTTCCTTTAAGTAATTGATAAAAATTATCTTAAAAGTGGAGGTGAAAAAATTATTTTTTTTCGAAAGGGTTTCCCTTATTTCATTTAACGGCCAGAACCGGCCTTCGCTGATTTCCACCGGATTGATTTTGATGGGCTGGCGAGTGGTGCAGGTATATGCCATGACGTGTTCCCAGTGACTATCCTCACAGGCTTTGATCTGCATGAAGGATTGCAGGGGTTCAGAGATTCCCAGTTCCTCGCTCAGCTCCCGGTTGGCCGCTGTCAGGTAATCTTCCCCGGAATCGACATGCCCGGCGGAAGAGGTGTCCCAAAACCCAGGGTTTTCATCTTTGCTCAAAGATCTTTTTTGTAGAAAAAGGTTTCCCTGCGGATCAAAAACGAGGGTATGAACGGAACGGTGAACTAGATTTTTTTCATGAATTTCTTTTCGCGTTGCCTGGCCAATGACCTGGTCATTCATATCCACCACGTCATAAATTTCATCATCGGAATTCATTGGGTTGGATAGTGATTCGTTAACGTTTTAATTTTAAAGGAGGCATTGATAGGCTGAAAGGGATTTAGGCGGAGCGTTTCATCTCGGTTACGCCGAATCCCTCAATTCTTTCAGGTAAATGAGTTGATGGGGGATTTCCTGCTCTTCGCAATAATTGTGTTTCGCGAGAATCTTGATGTCGTCCAGAACGCGCTTGCTCCCTTCAAAAATGACCGTTTGATAACCTTTATCGGCAATGTTTCCTCCCGCCTGCAACATGCTCATGACAGATTTTGAACTGAATTTTTCATCGTCCACGACAAGAAAAAGATCTTCGTTATATCGGCGGGCTATGAGGGAAATATAAGTTGATGGCCGAGCGTGAAAGCCAAGGGGTTTGGGAATGGGAACTTCGATTCTATCGACCTTGATAAATTGTTTCAAAATGTCCTCGGCCAATTCGCTTCCTTTGCGGATAAAATGGAGACTGTATTGAAATCCAAAATTGACCACAAGACTCAAAATTTTGCCTTTGTCAACCATTTCGGCAATTTTCCGCTTGCACTCGCCAGCCCTGATTTCATCTTCATGCCTCTCATAAAAATGTGATAACCAGAGGACCACTTCGAGAAGGTGGAGGGTCATGGAAATATGACCTCGGAGATTTTTTAAAATCGAATTTTCCTCTTCAAACTTCGTGCGTTTGACATAGGTGTCATAATCCGATTGCACACTGTGGACCATTTCTTTGAAGGCGCGGGCTCTGGTCTCGTTTATCTTGAACGGGACCATATTTTTAAGCGCTTTTAAATCATCCGTTGGCGGAATTTTAATTTTTTCCATTTTCCTCGCGACTTCCTGAACCTTTTGGCAAATCTCAACGATCCGCTCATCTTCGTTTTTAACCTCATCCTCGGCGATGTTTTTTGGAAGGCGTTTGTTCGATTCAATTTCGGCAAACTCATGCGGTGAAACCGATTCTTCAGGAAAAACCAACCCATTGTTTCTGGACGAATGAATTACTTCCTGATAAATATTCAGGATGGATCTATTTAAAAAATGCAGGGCATCCTTTGCTTTGGATTGGAATTGTGAAAAACTTTCTTCGGAATCCCGCAAACTATAATAGGGATAACGGTCCAAAAGATGCTTGATGAAAAAAGCGGAAATCCCCAAATTTCGGATGCAGGCGACATACTCGGTAAAAAAAGACCACTCTTTATTTTCCCGCGCTCCAAATTCATCAAGAAAACTTTCTAAAAACTCAGCTTCCTGAATGAGATTGGAATAAAATTTCCTCGACACATCCTTTCCCGACTCCATTTTGGAGGTAAAGGAATTATAGATTTTGAAAAAAAATGCGGAAGGTTCCTTGACAAGGATGAGAAATTCTTCCTCGCTGATAATTTTAACCAGGGATTTGGGTTTCACTTTTCGGCTCCAGGCGGAAAAACAAGGAGAGGGGCATTTGGATGAATCCCTCTCTAATAAAATTTTACCACCTTTTGGGGTGAAAATGGCATCTGGGAGGCCCCACGATGGCAATAAATAAACGACCCCGCTGGAAGCGGCCAGCCTGGGGGGCTGGACCCAATATTGACGCGCTATGGGTTTATGGCTGACTAAACGCTCATCCGTACGAAATTTTCCTCCCCTGTAAGGGGCGGCCAGCGTGACGCTGGACTCTGTGTTAACGTTCGACCGGCCTGAGGCTCAACCAAATCGATGGGTTTTTGAAGAAATAATAATTTCCCTATAATCCATAGTTTCTCAGGTAGCTGGTGAGCGTGTGATATTCGACCTTTGCCTTCATGCCCCGTAGGGGTAAAGCGAGCGTAGCCTAGAGTTTCCTCCCGCGTAGCGGGTTTCCTCCCCACGTAACGGGGTTCAGTTGGCTAGGGATTTGCTGAAATAATTGGTAGGTAAGTATTTTTGCCAAATTTGAAGATGCGATTCAGGACTGGAAGGTATGCTGAAATGAAAAAACAGGCAATCGGGCTTTGAGGGAGTTTTCTTGAGCCGCATGCCGGTTTCCTTCAGGATTCGACTCCCTTTTTTCAGGTTGCAGGGTTTGCAGGCGACCACGACATTGGTCCAGTTGGTTTTTCCGCCAAGGGATTTGGGCCGAACATGATCCACCGTAAGGATATTGTTGGAATTTCCACAGTACTGGCAGGTGAAATTATCACGTCTCAGGATATTCTTTTTACTGAAGGCAATGCCCTTCTTCCTTTTCCTCCGGACCATATTCAATACCCGGATAACGGCAGGAAGCGGATAGCTCATTGAGGGAGAACGCACGACAAACCCGTTGCTTTCGATACCTTCAGCCCGCCCGCTCAAAACCATGATGATGCCGCGTTTGGCCGAACAAAACTGAAGGGGCTCGTAAGAGTAATTCAGGACCAGGATTTTTATGGATTCGAACATAAACCGGATGCTTGTTATTGCTCAACTAAAGAAAAATTTTCCCCGGCAATCAGCAGAAGTTTCATGAACGCAACAAGGGAAGAATTCAATCAACTCATAAACCACAGAAACAAAATGGTTTGAGGAGTTTACAATTTAGACCTTGATGCTGTCAACCTAAACCAGCCTGAGGCTGGACCCAAAGTGCGGCAGACGCTCGCTTCGCTCTCGAGCCGCTGAACGGGCAATAAATCCACTTATCTCCTGCGGAGGTTCTCCGCCCAGCGTGACGCTGGACCCAGCACTGGCATTAAAGCGGTTTTTGTTTAATGTCATGGCAATCCATAACGCCTGGGTCGCCACGCCGCTAATAGCGGCTCGCGATGACGAGAATGACGGTTTTCAGGGGCTCGTGAGCGTGTGATATTCGACCTTTGCCTTCATGCCCCGTAGGGGTAAAGCGAAGGTTTGCCCCATTTTCCTCCCCACATAGTGGGGTTAAAGGATATTTCCTGTTCCCAAACGGTCCTCTGGATCAAAGGCATGCTTGATTTTCCTTAGATCTTCGAGAGCTTGCTGACCCACCATTTTCGCAAAATAGGATTTTTTCAGCTTACCGACTCCATGTTCCGCCGAGACCGTCCCCCCCCATTTTAATATTTGATCCACCAAAATATCGTAAACGGATTTTGCACGATCCATTTCCGGGGGGTTCGGCAGAAGGTTGATGTGAAGGTGGTTTTCTCCCATGTGTCCGAAAATGACGAACTCCAACCCGCTCTGCGAAAGTTCCTTCCGGTAAAACTCCATCATTTCCATGAAATGTTTGTCAGGCACGGCCATATCCGTGCCAATTTTGACTCGCCCCAGACGGCTGTTTTCTTCATTGATGAGGACGGGAATGTCATGCCTGAATTCATGAAAATGTTGGACATCTTTAGCATTTTGGGCGAACCATGAATCGTCGAGGGAAACATCTTCCTTGGTTAAAAACTCAAACCAGGCATCCAGGGTGGAGTCATAATCTTCTTTTTTAAGAACATCCTGCTCAAAAAAAAGCGCGGCCCGGGCCCCATCCGGAATATTCGCGTGGTTTTTTTGCAGTTTTTTAAGGGAAAATTTATCGAAGTATTCCAATGAGCAAGGTGAAATTGTTGTGCCATCCAGTGATCGAAGTTTTTCCACCAACTCCCAGCAGGACTCTTCCCGTTCGAAAAATAAAATTCCGCTGATAAAATCATCCGGCCTGGGCAGGAGTTTTAAACGAATCCGGGTGAACAATCCCAGAGTACCGTCCGAGCCGATGAACAAATCCAACCAATCCATTCCGGGCTGGATGTAATAACCCGCCGCGTTTTTACATCGAGGGCTTGAATAATGGATTTCCGGAAAGTTGATCTCAGTCCCATCGTCCAATATCAACGGATCGGCAATAGATGTTCCTCTGGCAAGGGTCACTGTTTTCCCATTGACCAGAACGACGTCCACTTCTAAAACATAATCGCGGGTGACACCCATTTTGTAGCTTCGCGAGCCTGATGCATTGGTCGCGACCATGCCTCCGAAAGAGGCCAGGGTCTCTGTGGGATTGGGAGGATAAAAATACCCGGAAGTTTGTTGCAAATAGTTTTGTAGATCCGCCAAACTCACGGCGGGACCCACGTCGATTGAAGCGTTTGCTATTTGCCCAATCGTATTGAATCGTTCCAGGGAAACGATCACGCCTGCATTGGGAATCCGGGAGGCCGTCAAACCGGTTCCAGCCCCGGCAACGGTGACCGGAAGAGAGTTTGTCTGGAGAAAATCCACCAACTCGCTGGTTGTTTCAGGGATGATGACTTCATCGGCGCATCCGCCGGAAAAATTAGATGCGTCCTTCAGGTAAGGAGCAATTGTTTGAGGGTCGGTTTTGCGAATCATGATAAAAAGGAGGCATCATTTCAACGGCGGGTGGATTCCATCAAGCCATCTGCCTGAGGAGGGAGGAATCCGGCATAGCCATTGTGCCTCTCGATGAGTTCGAGGACCGAATAAACTTCCCCGTTTCGCTTTTCAGGTTTGGTGAAGATCTGCCTCAGGTCCGATCCATGTTCGCCGACGATTTCCCCGGCAAACTGGACATTTTGGGAATTCATTGCGGTCATGGCAATTTCAATATCTTCCACCAGAATGGCGATATGATGAAAACACTCGTCCCCATAAGCTTTTACCCAGCCGGGAATCAGACTGCCTTTCCCGCGTTCGCCCGAAAAGGCCTGGTCAATAAATAATGCCGGATAGCCCGGCTTGCGGTAAACCTTGGCCCACCATTTATCGAATTCCAACACCCCGATGGATTCATCGTACTGGAAACCAAGATTGATTACTTCCAGCGCTCTTTCATCGACATCCAATGTTCGTAGGGTGCAGTGGTCGACAAGAGGCATGAGCCCCACGCCGGTGATTTTGAGTGATTCCGCCAGATTTCGTGCCGCGCTGTTCCCGGTGAGAAAATTATCTACATACTTGGGAAAAAAATTTTCCGCTGAGGAGTTCATGGATTATTCAATGACCCCGCCGCAAGCGACCAGCGTGACCGCTGGCTCCTCCGCGGAGGGCGAGCTTTCTCACGCCATGCCATGGGTTTATAGCTCACGAAATCCTGCATTACCCCTCCAGGGCATGAAGACAATGGTGAAGTATCACAAGTGCCGCATGTTTCAGGGGCTGGTGAGGGTAGCGTACCCTTACTGGGCATGAGGAAAGGTTAAATTCACATACCCCTGTATGTTTTCAGGGCCTCGCGT
>JADFGI010000099.1 GCA_022567815.1 Nitrospinota bacterium | reverse complement strand
AATAATCTGTTTTGCTTTCCCTGACCATCTGCATGGGCGGGTTTATCAAAGTGACGTTAAAGACTACCTGACTCCCGGTAAGACGCTCTGGTTTTTGCACGGGCTCTCTGTTCACTTTGGTTATGTTGACCCACCGAGCAACTGTGATCTGATTCTGATCGCCCCCCACGCCCCCGGTACGGCGGTGCGGGAAAGTTATCAAGCGTCTGAATTTATCTCGGCATTTTCTGCCGTAGGGCGGGATGCGTCCGGGAGGGCGAGTAAAACAATTCGGGAACTGGCCGAAGCATTGGGGTTTGAAAAAAAGAAGTTGGTGCCGACCAGTTTTGAAGCAGAAGCGTTAAGCGACCTCTTTGGTGAACAGGCGGTCCTGTGCGGCGGAGTCACCGAACTCATTCGGGCAGGTTTCGACACTCTGGTGGAAGCGGGCTATAACACCGATCTGGCTTATTTTGAATGCCTCCACGAACTAAAACTGATCGTGGACCTGATATATGAAGGCGGAATTGGAAATATGCGGTATTCTATAAGTACAACTGCGGCCTATGGCGATGTGACCCGAGGTCCCCGGATCATCACAAAAGAAACCCGCGCTGAAATGAAGAAAATTTTAAAAGAAATTCAGGACGGAAGTTTTGCCAAGGAATTTATTCTGGAAAATCAGGCGAACAGGCCCGTATTCAACGCCCGGCTCAAGCAGGATGCGAATCACTTGATCGAGACGGTTGGCGAAAAGTTGCGAAATATGATGCCGTTTGTCGGTGAAAAACTTAAATAAAGGATTTCTTTTCCCCTCATGGAACTCATATCCAATCTGGTGTCACTGCTGCAACAAAAAATACTGAGTAAAGTACCCAATTTTTCGGAAGACGCCTTCATATTTATTTTCCCTTTGGGGATATTGGCCTTTGTCCTGTTGGCCGTATCAATGTCTTCGGCATTTTTTGGGTTTTTGATTTGCCTGATATTGATCGCTCTCATTATTTGTTTTTTCCGCGACCCGGAACGAACCATTGATGATGATGCGCCCGACGCTCTGGTTTCCCCGGCCGATGGAATGATCAAACATATTGTTGAAAATGAAGAAAACCCATATACAGACAAAAGTTGTACGCGGGTCACTATTTTTCTGAGCGTGTTGGACGTGCATATCAACCGGATACCCATGGCGGGAACCATTGAGCGAATCGAAATCAAACGAGACGGGAAATATCTGGTTGCGGACAGGCCGGCGGCGTCGGCGGAAAACGTCCAAAACACAATGGTGATAAAAAACGGGGACACTGTTGTCGTCGTAAAACAAATTGTCGGTTTGATCGCCCGCAGAATCGTTTGTTGGGCCAGGGAAGGTGACACATTTGAAAGGGGCCAGCGATTTGGTTTGATCCGGTTTGGTTCCAGGGTGGACCTTCTGGTTCCGGGGGACACTCAATTGAAGGTCAAAGAAGGTGACATGGTTGCGGGTGGCAAAACCGTCATCGGCTATCTGGCTGCAACGCGGTAAGAAACGGTAATTTCAAGGTCGGGCTTGACGGTCTTTATGGATTCTGAAAACAAATATAATAAAAGAAAATATGCAAATTTAAAAAAAGGGATTCACATCCTGCCCAGCCTTTTCACCACGGGCAATGTGTTTTGCGGATTTTACGCTTTCATCGCCGTTTTCAATGACCAGCATTATGTGGCCGCATGGGCCATCGTTGTAGCGATTATTTTCGATGTGCTGGACGGACGCGTTGCCCGGATGACCAAAACCACGAGCGCCTTTGGCGCTCAATACGATTCCCTGGCAGACATCATTTCCTTCGGCATGGCCCCGGCTTTTCTGGCCTATTCCTGGGTCATGAAACCTTTCAATCGAGTGGGCTGGATGGCGGCTTTTTTGTTTCTGCTTTGCGCGGCGCTCAGGCTCGCCAGATTCAATATCACCAAACCGGATGTCAAGGGCAATCATTTTATCGGTCTCCCCACGCCAGCGGCGGCGGCGGTTCTGGCTTCCCTGGTTATCGGATTTGAAGATTTATTTTCCGCTCGAATAAATCCAGTCGTGATGGTCGTAGTCGTTTATAGTCTGGCCTTCCTCATGGTCAGCAATATAAAATATCCCGCCATGAAGAAATTGAATTTTAAGAAGCGTGTGGTTTTCCCCCGATTTTTATTCGTGGTTTTCTTTATATATGTGCTGGCCATCATCCCAAGGATTGCCCTTTTCGTTCTCAGCTTTTCCTATACCGTCATGGGCCCCATCGCTCATCTGATCTCCAGTAGAAAGCTTAAAAATATAGCGGTAACTGAAAACATCCCCTCGCCTTCTGAAAAATCCTGATACAATAATTACAAGTAGTTAACACATTAATTTTAACCTGTCCCTGCAAAAGGAGAGCTATCAGGTTATCAGCGAGGATGCTCTATGTCGTGGTTTGACAAACTCAAAGTTAAAACCGGACTCGGGCCTAAAATCACCAAACCGGAAATTATCTGGGTTGAGTGTAAAGGGTGCGGGGAACAGTTATATATTGCGGAGGTGGATAAAAATCTCAAAGTTTGCCCTAATTGTGATTACCATTTCCGCGCCGACGCGAGAGAGCGCCTCAGTTATCTGATCAATCCGGGGACGTTTGTCGAGCGCGATGAGAACCTGACTTCAACGGATCCTTTAAAATTTAAAGATAAAAAGAAATACAAGGATCGGATTCGCGCCACGTTTAAAAAGGGTTACTCCCACGACGCGCTCATCACCGGCTCCGGAGTTTTGGGAGACCACCCGGTGGAAATCAGTGTTTTCGAGTTTAAATTCATGGGCGGCAGTATGGGTTCGGTGGTGGGAGAAAAGATCACCCGCTGTATCGAGCGCGCCATCGAAAACGGGAACGCTGTCATCATCGTCAGTTGTTCGGGCGGGGCACGCATGCAGGAAGGAATTTTATCCCTGATGCAAATGGCTAAAACCGCTTCCGCCTTGAAGAAGCTTGACGAGCATAAACTTCCTTATATTTCGATTTTGACCGACCCTACCACCGGAGGGGTGTCGGCAAGTTTTGCGATGCTGGGAGATGTGATTTTCGCCGAACCGGGCGCATTGATCGGGTTTGCGGGTCCCAGGGTGATTGAACAGACCATCCAGCAAAAATTGCCGGAAGGCTTCCAAAGATCGGAGTTTCTGGTCGAGCACGGGTTGATCGACAATGTGATTCACCGCAAGGACATGAAAAAGACTCTGGACAATCTCTTGAGCATGTTGGGTAACAAACCCATCGCCCGCTAACGCGGGACCCCACTACGTGGGGAGGAAAAGCCTGCTACGCAGGAGGGCTGACGCTCGCTACGCTCACGAGCCCTGAAAAAACTCCGCACGATGGAGGATTCAGTCAGCCATAAATCCATAGCGCGTTAATATTTGATCCAGCCCCAGGCTGGTCGCATGTCAATATTGGGTCCAGCGTCACGCTGGCGCAGGAGGGCTGACGTTCGCCACGCTCACGAGCCCTTTAAAAACTCCGCACGATAGAGGATTCAGTCAGCCATAAATCCATTGTACGTCAATATTGGGTCCAGCGACTACGCTGGCCCCCACTACGTGGGGAGGAAAAGCCTGCTACGCAGGAAGGCTACGCTCGCTTCGCTCACCAGCCCCGAAAAAACGTTACACGACGTGAGCAAACTCGCCCTCCGCGGAGGAGCCAGCCCCCAGGCTGGGGAAATAATAACATAAGGAGTCTCGGTGGCGTATAATTCAAAAAATTTATCGGAATTCGTCCCCCACCAACCGTCAACCCTGCTCACTATGGGATCTTCTATCAGGGCATTTGCCGCCAGTCATCCCGGCCTGCTGTTTCTTTTTCCTTATTCCTTTCTATTGATATTTTTGGGACTGGGAGACGGGTCCCTGCAGGTGGACGAGGGAATGGACACATTCATCAGCACGACGATTCTAAAATACGGTGTTCCCATGCACTCGGATGGGGTCAACGCCACCATGCTTTTCGCGGATATTTACGACGGACTCTTTATTTACCGCACCTGGCTCCCTTACTACCTGCAAGCTTTTTCGTTGGAGGTTTTTGGCCACACGACATTCGCCGCCCGGTTACCCTTTGCTCTGGTGGGGATAGCTTCCGTCATCGCTCTTTACTTTCTTGCCCTTAAATTAACCGGGAACAAAATCACCGCTTTCCTTGCCGCCTTGTTGCTCTCCTCATCCGTCCCGGCACTTATTTATTTCCGCACCGCCCGCTATGTGGGACTCCCCATTTTATTGACAATCCTTCTTATATATTTCTATATCAGGATTTTTGAAGACAAGCAGTGGAAATCATATCCCTTCATAATCATCGCCATTTTATATTTTCATTCGATGTATGTCGCCTTTGCGGGAATTATTCTTGGCATCCTGATCCATTTCTGCTTGCACCGAAAAAAAATCCGGCACGAAAACGCGCGGCTGGTTCCCCGGTGCGCCCTTATCATCGGAGTTTTCACGCTTCCGTGGATGGTTTCCATCATCCCTGCTTTTTCCCATATCGCTCAATCCTATGTCGACCGCAGTGATCTGGTGGACAATTCTTTTGTCGGTTTGTTCAAACACTTTGCGGGCTATCTGTTCCAAATAAATAACTATATTTTCCCGGTCATACTGCTCCCGCTACTATTTATAAAACAGTTAAAACCCTTCAAGCTACAGATACAACTCCTGCTTATCTGCACCCTGACCCTGCTGACCGCTTCTTCGCCACACTCCATTCCCATGCAACAATATATTTCAGCGGCGTTTCCCCTGCTTACTATTTTATTGGCGATGATATTAACAATGTCCATGCGGAAAAATTTCTGGGTGCCAACCATTCTTTCAGGAATTCTAATTTTCACCAACCTTCTTCATATCGGCCCCCTCCTCCCCTTGAAATTTTTTATGCAACAACGGGCTATCGCCCCTGATTCTCAAAGCGTGTACCTGAATTACGCGTCCCAAACATTTTTTAGAGAGGTTCGCCTCGCTTCGGTTTTTACCAAACACTTGTATCAGATTTCTCATCCTTACCGGGGTCCTCTGGATAAAATTGTGGAATTTTTCAAAACTCATGGGAACGCGCGTCAAACATGCTATATTGACAATGAGCCTGAGTCCCTGGCTTTTTACACTGGGATGAAGGTGTATGCCAATGAAACGTTGAATGTCAACGCCCCGCCGGATTGGATCGTTCTCAGGGGAGACCAAAGGATGCTGGACGACGGCCCGGGCTCCATCAAGCGCACCTTGAAAACCATCCTTGCGAACAATCCTTACCGGAAACTCTCATTGGAAACGCCCGCGTTGCGTAACAATAATTCCTACGACATACAGTTGCATCGCTTCCGATCCCCTGAATTCACCACTGCTGATAAAAAGGTCCTCATCTACCAACGAATGAACGACTCCGCCGCAAGCGAACGGGGTATCCGACAAAGGTTTTCATTTAAAAGCCGTAGCCAGCGTGACGCTGGACCCGAAAGGAAAATACTTTTTTTGCCAGCAAACGTTATCTCGACCAAGCGAGTTTTGACAGTTGCCCCTACGGCTAGTAGCTACGGGGTATAAAACCCACTGGTGGGAATAAATCCCCCCGCGGCCCCTGTGGTAATTAACATTAGTCCTCATGCCCGGTACGGGTACTTCGTAGAAGGGGGAGTGAGTGCAACCCCTTCATGAAAAGAAAACTATGGATCCCTCAAAAACCCATCGCACGTTAAAATTAGGTCCAGCCTCAGCTGGTCGCACGGTAAAATTGGGTCCAGCCCCAGCTGGTCGTGCGTTAACATTGGGTCCAGCCCCCAGGCTGGAGGAAACGATTGAAAAACCGCCTTCCAATATATTGACGGGCTATAAAAAAGTTCCCGCAAGCACCCGTATCAAGAACTGGGTTAAGAAAATTCCGTTTTTTCAGGAAATGGATTATCTGCGCCGCAAAATTTATGATTCCTCCCTGTTTGATTTCGCCGTAAAGGACCTGGCGGAAAAGCTGGCGCAATGGCCCCCGGCGCTTCTTTTGGACGTGACCAATCGTTGCAACGCCAAGTGCGTCTGGTGCCCCAACCCGGATCTGACCGACCTCGGCGCGATGAAGATGGATTTGTACCGCAAGATCATCGACGATTACGCGGTTCGTGGAGGGGTCGTCCATTTTGGCACGTTTGGCGAACCGTTGATGGATAAGACCATTAAGGAAAAAATCGAGTATTTACAAAAATTCCCGGCGATAAAAAGAGTCGAGGTCTTGACCAACGCGTTTTTCATGAATGAAAAAATCATCCCCACTCTGCTGGAAAATTCCGTGGCCGTGGATATCAGTCTGGACGAGTTGGACCGGGAAACGTTTGAAGACGTGAAAAAAATGAGCTACGACGTGGTGCGAAAAAACATCATCGACTTGCTCGAAGCTAATGACCGCCTGGATCGCCCGGTTCCCGTCAACTTCCGTATCAAGACTTTAAAGACGATGGAAGAAACGCTCGACAACGAGTTTTTTAATATTATCCAGAGCCACCAATGCACCATTGCGCTGACGCCCATCGAAAACAATATCATTTCCAACTGGGCGGGCCGATTCGATAAAGACGGGTTTCTGGACCGCTACGGGATAGGTTCTGGCAAGGCGGTCCGGTTCAGCCACAAACGTTTTAATCTGACGAACACCGCCCCGTGTACGCAGTTGTGGAAGTGGATGGTGGTTTATTGGGACGGGAGCGTGGTTTTGTGTTGCGCGGATATGTTTTCCAGCACACCGGTAGGGAATCTCAGGGAAGACAGTATTGCCGATGTCTGGGGCGGGACGGTTTTAACAGAGCTCAGAAAAAAAATGATCGCCCGAAAACGGTTCGAAATCCCCATCTGCCAGAATTGCGATATTCATTTGAGCTGGCATCATTTGAAAAACGATTACGATTCCAACGCGGAACCCTTTATAGGAAAATTTCTTTAGCCCCGTAACACGGGGAAGAAAAGCCCGCTTCGCAGGGGGCCTGACGCTCTGCGAGGCCCTTCTGCAGAGGAGTTTATTTGGACTTCTTCGCCGAGTTTAGTTTTTCCAGTTCATGTTTTTTAACCAGGCGGTCTATCTTGGGTTGGAAATCATCCGCCTGCGTTAACTCATGCATCCATTGTTGACCTGCCATCCCGGCTTCCCGGCTGATGAGTGGCATTTTTTCCTTCCACTCCTTCCAAAACGGAGTCTCGAACATTACAATCAGTTTTTTGATGACATCGTTTGACATGTGCTTGTCGTAAACTGGAATGATATGTTCGACCAACGCATCCATTTCCCGGTCTCCTATCAAGGCGTTGAAATCTGTCCAAAAAGCGTCCGGCACCTTGGGGTAGGTCGACCCGATCATATAGGAATACGAATTCAATACGCCGTCTTTCATGTAGGAGAGTTGATCCTGAATCCCCGAAACGAGGAGGAGCTTTTTTATGTTTTGGATTTTTTCTGGATTCGGTCCGGCCCCGGCAATGCCTGTTAACAGGGTCATCAAAAGCAGGGACGCTAAAAACGAACCCAATGTGTTACCTAAAGTTGAACCTTGCATCACCACCTCTTGGAATAGAATGAAAAAATGACGGCCCTTTGCAATCCGTTTGTCAGCAGGATATTGCGACAGGATATTCGAGAAATTGTAACCTTTATCTTTGCAATCCACAAATTATGCGTGAGTGGGCTTGCTTATCAGAATAAATTATGTGGTAACCTGAAAACTAAAAAAATGGTTTTGCAAAGTTCAATCATGTCAATAAAGCGGAAAGAGGATTCATTATGAAACGTACCACTTTGGTCACTATTTCGATGGTTGTTGTTCTGACAGGCGTAATGATATTTTTCCTGATTTTTTCCATGGATTCTCTTGTGACAATGGCAATTGAAAAATATGGTTCCGCGGCGCTTCAAACGGAAGTGACGTTGGATAAAACAAAAATTTCCCTAAGATCGGGAAAGGGAACTTTGCGTGGATTGAGGGTGAGTAATCCTAAAGGATTTGAAACGGAAATTGCCTTTCAGTTGGACGAAATCAGCATGATCCTCGAGCCGAGGACCATTACCAAGGGCACTGTTATTATCAAGGAGATCATTATCTCCGCGCCGCAAATCACCTATGAGTTTGGCCCCAAGGGAAGCAACCTCGATGTTTTGCAACGCAACGCTAACAGAAAAGCCAGCGGCGGCACAGGGACCGGCGGTGACGCCCAGCCTGCAAACGGAGCCAAGGAAAAAGGCAAAAAACTCATCATCGAAAGTCTCATCATTCGTGACGGAAAAGTCAATGTCAGCGCCGTCGGGTTGCAGGGAAAAAAGATGACCGTGGACCTTCCCGTCATCCGCATGGCCAATATTGGCAAGAGCCAAGGTGGCGCCACCCCCAGCGAGGTTGTCAAACAATTGATCGACGCTCTAAACAAAGCGACGGGCGGCGCGGTGAAAAATCTCGGCCTTGGAAAAGTTCTTGATGAGGTGGAAGGGGTGGTCAAGGAGGCCAAGGAAGCCCTGGAGAAAGGCGACCCGGAACAGATCCAGAAAAAAGCCGAAGAGATCGGCGATGCGGTTAAAGGGTTGTTTGGAAAATGAAACTTTGTCAAAAATTCGATGCAAAGATTTTTGACATTTTTAACATTTTAATTCATTCTGTTAGAGTGAAAACCGTGTTTGAGGCGCCAAGGGAGCCTTGAGTGTGGAAGTTCCCGCCCTTGGATCCAAAGGAGGTGGTCCCTTGTCTAATCATAGTATAAGGGGAGCTTCCGGAAGCATTGGCTAAGTTCAATGACCGGAAGTTCCTGAGTTTTTTGGAAGCCCTGCTCGAAAGAGCAGGGCTTTTTTTGTCAGAAAATGCGGGCCGTCGGAAAAATTAGAAACAATGGCCCAGAACAGTTGTCGGCAGATGTTTTCCCTGCATAGGAAATCATAATTAGTCGCCCCTGAAAAACCCTGTTTTTCAGGAGTTCAGGTGAAGTTTGAATTTAT
>JADFGI010000098.1 GCA_022567815.1 Nitrospinota bacterium | reverse complement strand
TGGTGAAGAAACCTTCGCATAACACGGAAATAATTTATTTTCCTCCTCTCCTCCATTGGAGGAGAGGAGGAAACCCCTTCTCCCATATGGGAAGAGCACCCACTGGGTGACAGCCGCAGGCATGGGCTGTTGATCCGGTCAGTTCTCAAAGGTCAAAAAACTGATCCAGTTTTTTATCGCTCCGGGGCAATTTTCCCGTCACGCCTTCCCACACTTCCTTTGTTTCCATGCATAAATAGACATTCAAATCTTCCGAATATTCCTTGATATATCTTTTCAGGGTGGCGTAAGCGTCATTCCTGTGCGAGCGCAAATAACGATATTTTCCATCCTTGCTGGGCACATGCTCGCCGGTAAACAGGCGGGTGTCCTGATGCCGGTCTTTGATGATCTGCTTTAAACGCGACCGATACCTGAAACTTCCCAGGCTGATCCATTCGATCCGGTCAGTGGGAATGACGGCAAACAGTTGCCGGACCAGATCCTTGTAGGCGAGTTCCCATCCGGGAAACAGGATGATAGGATCAAAATGGAATCCCACCTGGTAGCCTTTTTCCTGGCACAGGCGGGCGGCTTCCAATCGTTGGTGAAGTTTGGGAGTCCCCTTTTCTTCATGCTCAACAATGTTGGGCGGATTCAAGGACCACGACACGATGACGTTTTTTGCGCTCTGCTGTTTTAATAATAGACCTACGTTGTCGGATTTGGTTTTAAGTTCCAGAACCGCGTTAGTTTGTTTGTTGAAAAAAGGAACCAATTGCTCTGAATAAGGCACGACATCCTCCAAAGCCAGGCTGTCGGTTAATTCTCCCGTTCCCACGCGGAACATTCTGTCGGGATGGTCCCGGAACACCTGGTCCAGTTCCGCGATCAAATCCTCAACATTGACATAAGCCACCATCAGCGGATTGTTTTCCAGAAATCCCTGCAGGAAACAATAGGAGCAGTCGTAAATGCAATTTTTCATCAGGTTGACGACATAATAGTTACAGCACACCATGCCCGGACTGATTCCTGGACATTTCTTGAGGAAGGAACCTTTGAAACGTGACAACACCAATTGTTTTTTTCCCGTGCCGAACACATCGGGCGAAGTTGCCTTGATTTCCTCGGTCACAGAGACGCTCTCCCTTATGGTGCGCACGGGAGTTTTAGAAAAGCGTGCAAGGACGCCTCGGGTGAGGGGGTAGTCCTCCGCGCCTTCTTCTATGTAAATGGTTTCCGGTTCAAAAATCATCGTAAGTCCCAAAAAATCAAAAAGAACGGGTTGTACCAACTGGCTGAATCTGCGATAATCGAATCCCACCAGTGGGTTTCATACCCCGTCCGTTTGCGGCGAGGTCGTTCATTGGCTCAAATTTTAGTATGAAAATAGGAACGGAACAAGGAAACTGTGTTTTTTTCTGATATTAAGTTCCCTGGCTTCCTCACAGTATTTATTTTCTGTACCACGAAATAATTTATTGCAAGCACGCAGGGATCAGAAGATCAATCCTGTTCATCGAAATGATATATTCTTAATTTTCCTCATTCAAACCCATTCAAGGAACAAAAAATGGCAATTCCGCCTTACCTGCAGGACAAAATGATGACCTCGAAAAAGCGGTCCCGAGGAAGAGCTTTATTCAACCTCATCCTCATTATTTCTCTGGGACTGAATGTCTATTTGCTGAAATTCTCACAAAATCCTGGCCTGAACGCCCTGGCCGAAAAATTGAAAATCGAGGCCGCAGAGGCGGAAGCAACGGAAAATAATCAAAAAACCGATCTCGCTCAAACGCCCGCTCAGGCTACCTCGAAGACCATGAAACTGGGCTCAAGTCCTGAAAAAGTAAACGGGAATGTTTCGCCTCAACCTCTGATAACCCCTGTTTCCTATGTGGTTCCGCAAACGGAGGATAACAAGGATTTATTTACTCTGCATTTAAAAATTCGCAATTCCTTGACTTACAGCGTCTGCCAGGCCATGACCAAAGAACAGGGGTGCCAAATGATGTCCGCTTATATGAGCCGATTGCTCACCTGGAATTTCGATATCAATAAAAGCATGAGGAATGGAGATTCCCTGGATGTCGCCTATGAAAATATCCCAGGCAAAAACCGGTTTCGGATTT
The DNA here is from genome assembly GCA_022567815.1 of Nitrospinota bacterium. Taxonomy (GTDB): domain Bacteria; phylum Nitrospinota; class Nitrospinia; order Nitrospinales; family VA-1; genus JADFGI01. The sequence continues at coordinate 6,923 of JADFGI010000098.1, read as the reverse complement.
TAAAAATGGTGTACAACAGTCAACTTTATAACAAAGTGTTTGAGGCGAATTACTTCAGCGCGGAAAAAGATGATTGGGGTTCCTATTTCGATGCTGAGGGCGTGGAAATCGCCAAGCGGGTGGTTGATAAATTTGCCCCGGTAAAAAATTATCAGGAGATCACTTCGCTTCCAGGGGATTTCCGTAAAGGCCCGATCGGGCATAGGGGCACTGATTTCAAGACCGACGTCGGCACACCCGTTTATGCCAGTTTCGAGGCCAAGGTGCTCCGCACAAACTGGAACGTCCGGGCCAATGGATATTGCGTGGAACTGGACCATCCCAGGGAAGGGGTCAAAACCCTTTACCTTCACTTGAGCCGGGTGTTGGTCAAGCCGGGACAGTATGTAAAGCAAGGTGATAAAATCGCTGAAACGGGAAACACGGGAAGGACCTTTGCCCCGCATTTGCACTACGAAATAAAAAGTCGCGGCAAGAAAAAAATTGTATATAATCCTTTCAACTTTAAGCACATCAAATCTTATAATAAAAAAATACCTCTCGAAGAGCGGGAAAACTTCCAAAAGACCATAAGTCATTACGATACGATTCTGCAGAAAGGCTGATCTGCCAGCCAGCGTAGGCGCTGGACCCAATATTGACGGACGATGGATTTATGGCTGGCTGAACCCTAAGCAGTGCTGAAATTTTTTCCAGATATTTTAATCGGGAGGTTTTCCAGGGCTCGTGAGCAACGCGCCAGCGTGACGCTGGACCCAATATTAACGCGCTATGGGTTTATAGCTTTTCCTCCCGCGTTAGCGGGGCGAGCGGAGCCTTAAACTTTTCCTCCCGCGTTAGCGGGTTCCTCCCCGCGTAACGGGGATTGTAAAAATGCCGGTTGTTAAAAATCCAACTAAAGGGCGAAAGAAAACATTCCGCATTCGGCTGGGAAAGATTCTGTTCGATTTGCTTTTGGCGTTTCTCGCCCTCACCGTGGTTCCCGTCCTTATTTACAGCGCGACGGACCCTGCCACCACGCCGCTTTTATGGATTCGCTGGGCGGAAAACGACAAGAGCGAACACTATACCCGGGTGATAAAAAACTGGATCCCCATTGAGCGCATATCCCCCCACCTGATTAAAGCCGTCATCGCCGCCGAAGATCAAAAATTCTTCCAGCACAACGGATTCGACTGGCAGGCGATTGAGTCCGCCATAAAAGTCAACCTCACTTCCAATCGAACCATCGGCGCAAGCACGATATCCATGCAGACCTCGCGCAATGTGTTCTTATGGCAGGGACGCACTTTGGTGAGAAAGGGTCTGGAATCCTACTTCACCGTTCTGATTGAAAACCTCTGGTCGAAAAAACGGATTCTCGAAGTTTATTTGAACGTCATCGAATGGGGCCAGGGAATTTATGGCTGTGAAGCCGCGTCCCGCTATTATTTCAACCACTCGGCCACGACCCTGTCGCCCGTTGAGGCGGCCTCGCTGGCCGCAATCCTCCCCAGTCCCCGGCGTTGGTCCATTCACCGTCCGCAAAAACATGTGGTGAACCGGCAGGCAAAAATTTTAAATAATATGGCTCATGTCCGCGTCCCGCGCCTCAGTTGATTTTTCTGAAAAAGCAGAGCGTCCATCCTGGGGGCTGGGTCCAACCAGCGTGACGCTGGACCCAATATTAACGTACTATGGGTAATGGCTGTCTGCATCTTGCTTCGTACAGCATTTTCCATCCTCATATTTTCGTCAAGAGATTCTTCGGGGTTCGTGAGCGCAACGTACCCCTTGTATGTTTTCAGGGAGGTACATTTATAGTATTTTGTACCTTGTATATTTTCAGGGCCTCGCGTAGCGTCAGGCCCAAGCTTCCTCCCCACGTAGTGGGGCGAAACCCACTGGTGAAATTCACTTTTCGTTTCACCCACACAGACTATTCACGACGGATGAAGATTATCAAACTTCAGGTTTCTAAAACATTGCAGGCAAAAATACAGAAAGGCCACCCCTGGGTTTTCGATTACCAGATACAAAATCAAAACCCAGAAGACGGAAACCCGGGCGACCTGGGCATTATTTACACTTCTAAAAACAAGTTTCTGGCTATCGGATTCTATGATCCTTCTTCAGAAATACGATTGCGCATCCTGCAATGGGGAACTCCTTTAAGTATCGATGCCAAATTTTTTGCGGATCGGTTGCAAAAGGCCATTGCGCTTAGAAGCTTCCTGGAAAAACAGGGAACCAGCGGATACCGCATTATCAACGGTGAAAATGACGGGTTTCCCGGAATGGTTCTCGACCGCTATGAGGACACGACGGTGTTAAAATTATACACTGCGGCGTGGATTCCTTATCTTGACGGGTTTTTGGATTCGTTGGCAAAAACACTGCCGGTCCAACGATGCGTCCTTCGCCTCAGCAGAAACTGCCGCAATGCCGTGGAAGAAATCAGTTCCTTCCGGGAAGGCCAAATACTGTTCGGTCCGCCTTTGGATTGCCCCGTGTGTTTCAGGGAAAATGGATTGTTCTTCGAGGTGGATGTATTTGAGGGTCAAAAAACGGGTTTCTTTTTGGATCAAAGAGAAAACCGGCAACGCATTCGGTCGTTGGCAAAGGATAAATCCGTCCTCAATGTTTTCAGCTATACGGGAGGATTTTCCGTTTACGCGTTTGCGGGCGGATGCCAGTCGGTATGGGAAATCGATTCCAGTGCGCTTGCCCTGAAAACCTCGCGGGATAATTTTGAATTGAATTTTTCTGCAACGAAATCAGAGGCAAAGGAATTCCAGCAGATTCAGGGAGACGCGTTTACCGCTCTGCGCCAATTACAAGATAGAAAAAATTCCTTTGATATTGTCATCCTCGACCCTCCGGCTTTTGCGGTCAAAAAGAAACAAAAACCAAAGGCTCTTGCAACTTACCGCAGGCTTGCGGAATCCGGAGCGAGACTGACGCGCCCAGGCGGACTCCTTTTCGTTGCATCGTGTTCCAGGCAGGTAACGGCTGAAGACTTTTTCCGCGAAGTATTTTCAGGAATCCAGTCGGCGGGAAAAATTTATGAAGAAATCCACCGAACGGGCCATGCGGTGGACCATCCCGTTGCATTTAAAGAGGCTGAATATTTGAAGGGAATCTATTTGAAAATTTCAGGGGAAGGAATTAAAAAAGAAAGGAAAAACAAAACTCTTTGAAAATAAAGGTTTTTTGAGCGCTGAAACAAAAAAAACCGATCCGGGGAATTGTTATGATAGTTATTGATTACAAAAAATCAAACGGCCGATAGTAAGCTTTCGGCTACTTGCCTGCTCATGCACGTTTTTCCTTTGCGACTTTTTTCTTCGCTACTTTTTCTTTGCGACTTTTTTCTTTACTACTTTCTTTTTTGCTACTTTTTTCGTTGCGACTTTTTTCTTTGCTACTTTTTTCTTTACTACTTTTTTCGTTGCTACTTTTTTCTTTACAGCTTTTTTCTTTACAGCTTTTTTCTTGGTTGCCATCAAGATCTCCTTTTAGCCTTGATAATCCCAAAAAAGGCATTTGTTTCAGCGCTCAAAGGATATGTAAATATTTTATTCCATAGACAGTTAAAGTCAAGATAATATTGACATTAATACATAACCCATGTATGCAACCGGTTTATATTTTAAATAGAAAACAGTTAAAAATTTTATCGATTCTCCCGGTCAGGCTGAAACCCGTGTGGTTACTGGCTAATCACCATGATGGAAAAAATTTATAAAAGTCGGCGAAAAGAAATTAAGAATACCCGTTTTTGAAACAAAAAGTTTTTTGAAAAAAATTGACCCCTTCCATGAAACCAATCATCCATTCGTCATCAATTAAATTATTGAACAGGCAACCAGGTCTTGTCCACGCTTTTAGTCCAAGGAACTATGAGCGGGAAGATGGCATAACAGGCGAATTGAATTTTGCCGCCGGGGGCCAATCCATGCGTTTGCATATGCAATGGCTTTTGCGATCCATCGGTATTAATAAGGATGAGGTTTTCCTAGTCCGGCAAGTCCACGGTGATAAGATTTTTGAGTTGAAGGACGCTTCTTCCTGCGCCCAAGGTGCCGCTGTTCCCGCCGATGCGATCATTACCCGGTTGGCTGGCATGCCCATTGGCATCCTGACGGCGGATTGTATCCCGGTAGTGGTTTATGATTCCCGTTTACGTGTGGCAGGGGTGATTCATGCCGGGAGGAAAGGCACGGCACAAAAAATAGTTTCCAAAACCATCCAGGCAATGCAAAAACTATATGGGTGCCATCCCCAGGATATTCTGGCGGGAATGGGTCCGGGCATCGGAGTGTGTTGCTACGAGGTGTCTGCGGACTGTATCGAACCCTTCAAAAAATATTATCCCGGTTGGGCCGGATTCGTGAAACCCTTGCCTTCGGGTAAATTCATGCTCGACTTATTTTCCGCCAACGTTGAAGATGCCCAAATGGCGGGAATTGAACCAGAAAAAATTTCCCAAATAGGGGTTTGCACATCCTGCCAAGTGGAGCATTTTTTCTCCTACCGCCGGGAGGGAACCACCGGTCGGACGTTGACGGTGGCCATGCTCATCCCCGGTTGATCCTCTTTTGTCTTCCCAAGTTGTATGCTTTGGCTATTGAGTCTATAATCTCAGCATACAGCTACCAGACTGAGGGCTGGACCAGCGTGACGCTGGACCCAATGTTAACGTGCGATGGATTTATGGCCAACTACATCCTGCTTCGCGAGGAAATTATTTGCTCGTCATTGCGAGGAGCGTCAGCAACGAAGCCGTGATAATATTCCCTAGCCTTCATGCCCCGCAGGGGTAAATCCAGAACACTTGGATCTACCCCTGCGGGGCTCGTGAGCGCAACGGGCGTGAGCAAGTTCGCCCTCCGTGGAGGAGTCCTCCCCGCGTAGCGGGGCCTTTTCAAATTTGACATATGAATTTTAATGCCTTCAACTAAAAAACAAATCGAAAACCTGACCCTCAACCAATTGCCCTTTCCTGCGAATTGGATTTCCCAAAAACCTCGGGAAGTGGAAAAGCTGTTGTCCGAAATGCCTGTGGAAAAACAGGCCCGTTGCATCATGCAATGCCCAGACAATCAAAAGCAGAATCTCCTGATTCTTTCTGAGAAAGCGATGGAAGTGGTCCGCGTTCTTCCCCCGGAAGAGATTTATCAGATGATCAAGGTTATCGGAGAAGAGGATGCTTTGCCTGTTTTATCTCTGGTAAATGATGACCAATTGCAGTTCATATTTGATCTTGAATGGTGGATTGGCGACAAGTTTCAACCCAAGCGGGCTTTGGAATGGTTGGACCTTCTGGATCAATGTGATGAGCCAAAGATTATCGAATGGTTTATAACCGAAGAGTTTGATCAAAAGGTGATGCTGATGCAGGCTCTCATCAAGGTTTATAAAAAGGATGAAATGACGGACTCGTATGAAGGCACCGAGGAATTGCCTCATTATACGCCGGATGGGGTTTACGATATTTTTTTTACAACCGAGAAATTTGAACCTGTCAAAAAACTCCTCATGCTCCTGGTGGCAAGCCATCCGTCCGTTTTTTATTCTCTCATGGAAGCGGTCATTTGGTATCCATTGACCCTGACGGTGGAAAAAGCCTACCAATGGAGGATGTCCCGTACTTCCGAACGGGGCATTCCGGACATTGAAGAAGCAATGGGGGTCTATAGCCATCTCGATCCGGAATCCGTAAAACTGCAAGTTCCCGACCCTGAGAACTTTTTAGATGCGGAAATTTATCAGCTTCCACCGCAATATTTATTAGCTCATACGGACTCCTCCACCTTTTTAGGCCAATGCGTGACTTTGTTGCAGGACCAAAATCGCCTGGACGCGATTCACTGGGAGTTGGTGTGCCTGGCAAATAAAGTGATGGTCGCGGACAGGGAAGACCCGGCGAATCTTGAAAACCGGGAGAAAGTTTTTCGCAAAGTTCTGGGGTACATCAATATCGGGCTGGACCTCGCCGCTGAGGGCGATCCCGGCAAAGGCAGAAAACTTCTGCAACGCACCTGGATGCAGTTCCTTTTCCAGGCGGGTTATCGCCGGCTGATGAGTTTGAAATGGAAAGCAGAAACATTATTAAAGGAACAGGGCGAGTTTTTGAACCTGCTTTTTACTTCCGCCGAAAGAGAGCAGATGGCGGCTCTGGTCTATCGATTTCCACAAATCAATGATCCAACGAAAGAACTCCTGAAAGCGAAAGATTTTGGAACCTTGGATGAAATTCGCGGCATGGAAAATCTTTTACTCCGATGGGCTTTTATGGTCCGGTTTGCCAAACACTGCCTGGACCTCACTGAAAGATCGATGAGCCAGTATTTGGAGGAATCCGATATCCCGGAAAATAAATCCGACATGGATTTCATTTCCTGGACGACAACCGCTCTGGCCAGGTTTTCCCTCTTTAAGGAAATCTCGTGCCAACCATTGCTTGAGGTCGCGGCCCGAAGTTTTCTTGATCTCATCTTTCTTCCTAAAATTGTTAATGAAGATAGCAATGTTTGCAACGAGGACATCATCGAATCTTTCCACAATCAGTTGTTGCAGATTCCTATGGCCTGGAGGGATGAGGACCGTAAGTTACTTAAGGACGTGATACATCAATGCGTTCAAAACCTGGAAACGCAATTCAGCCGGATAGATCCCAAGGGCCAAATAGAATGGAAATTCACCCAAGGACTTTGCATTAAATTGACCCCGCCACGCGGGGAGGAACCCGCTAACGCGGGAGGAACCCGCTAACGCGGGAGGAAAAGCCTGCTACGCAGGAGGGCTGACGTTCGCTATGCTCACGAGCCCTGAAAAGCTATAAACCCATAGCACGTTAATATTGGGTCCAGCGTCACGCCCGCTAACGCGGGAGGAAATTTGGGCCTGACGCTACGCGAGGCCCTGAAAACATACAAGGA
>JADFGI010000097.1 GCA_022567815.1 Nitrospinota bacterium | reverse complement strand
AATGCATGTTGAGTGTCCTCTTTTTTCCCGCATTAAAAAAATGGGATCGAAAAAACCGGATTAAGATCGGCTACAAAATCACAACCGGAACTTTTTCAAAAAACCCTTGATGGATTCAAGAGTGACCATCGGGCCTTTGTCGATTCCGGGGCAAAAACCGCCCACCATTCGCCACATATTTTTGGTCTGCAGGTTCTCTTTCCAGAAGGGATAAGCCCTACATTGCTTGGGTTTGACCTCGTGAATGCCGCATCCTTTGGTGGTTAAAAACGGACAGGGCGCCTCGTCTTCCACTTCCAGCGCCCAGTGTCCATCGTCGTGCACGAGGTAGGTGGCTTTGAATTCTTTGGGAATGCAATCCAAATAGGAAGAAACCTTCTTGATATCTTCGCGGTCGAAATAAACCAGACCCGGGTTAAAGCAACATTTGAAGCAGTCTGCCTGGCATTCGAATCGGACAGGTTCTTTTTCCCACCATTTAGTCATCTTTAAAAAACACCACCATATCGTCGCGGTGGATCACTTCCTCATAAAAATTATCGCTGAAGAGTTTTCGCACTTCGGAGGTTTTCATGCCCTTGATTTTTTCCAGGTCACCGGTGCTGTAGTTGATCAATCCACGGGCGACCTCGCAGGACGCTTCATCCACTACGGTCACGGAATTTCCAAACTCGAAATTTCCCTGCACTCGAACCACGCCAACAGGAAGCAGGCTTTTCCCCCTCTCGAGCAGAGCCTTTTTAGCTCCGGCATCAACGGTGATGACACCCGATGGTTTCAAGGTATGCGCGATCCAATGTTTTCTGTTACGGATTTTTTCCTTCTCCGACCAGAACAAAGTGCCCACGGTTTCACCGTTCAAGGCTTTTTCCATCGCCCGGTCGTCCAACCCGTTCAGCAGGAGAGTGGGAATGCCAAAGCTCATTGTCTTTTTCGCCGCAAGCACTTTCGTGGCCATCCCGCCCACGGTTACCAGACTATTGCTTTTTCCGGCAAGTTTCTCCACCTCTTTGGTGACCTTGTTAACCTGAGAGATCAACTTCGGTGGCTCTTCATCTTTCCTGCGGGATTTTTGCAACGGGTCGCGGGAGTACAATCCATTCACGTCGGAAAGAATAATCAACAGTTGCGCGTCCACCAGGCAGGCAACGGTGGCCGAAAGCGTGTCATTGTCGCCGATTTTTATTTCATCCACCGTGACCGAATCGTTTTCATTGATAATGGGAATGACTTTGTGTTTCAACAGCGCTTCGATGGTGTGCTTGGCATTCAGGTAGCGTCGGCGGTTGACAAGGTCGGCGCTGCTCAATAAAATTTGCGCGACCTTCAGTCCCTGTTTCTCAAACTTTTTTTCATAAGTGTGCATGAGGTGACTCTGGCCACTGGCGGCGCAGGCCTGTTTTTCAGGAATGGTCAGGTGGTTCCGCGTCAATCCCAATCGTTCTCTTCCCGCCATGATCGCTCCCGAAGAAACCAGAACCACCTCGCATCCGTTGTCCATGATTTGTTTGATCTGCCTGGAATAGTGCCGGATCCTTTCAGGATTCAGGCCCTGGACCAACGACGATTTCCCCGGTTCGCGATGGGAAATGACGCTACTGCCGATTTTGATCACCACCCGCTTGAGGGATTTGGTTATTTTTTTTCTGATTGAATCGTCCATAGCCTCTATAAAAAAGTGCAAACCGTTTTACGGTTGCTTCTCCATCTTCAAGGTGTCGGTGATAAACCGATTCAAGGCTGAAAAATATTCCCGGCCTCCAACACTATAAGTATCATTGTGACCGGCGCCCTCGATATCATAAAATTCCTTGGGTTCCGCCGCCGCGGAATACAGTTTTCTCCCCAACTTGTAAGGGACAATCTCATCCTTCGTACCGTGAAGAAACAATTTCGGCAGTTTCAAATATGGAACTTTTTCGACTGCGGAGAATTTGGATCGAATCGCCCATCCGATCGGCAAAAGTGGAAAAACCTGCCCCGCCATATCACGCGCCGAAGTAAACACTGATTCCAGTATCAGCCCCGCCGCCGGGTTGCTCGAAGCCACTTCGACGGCGCATATCCCGCCCAATGATCTGCCGAAAAGAAACAAATTTTCCAGGGGGACAACGTTTTTTTCTCGAATCAAATAATCATACGCGGCTTGGGAATCCTGATAAATGCCTGCTTCGCTCGGTTTCCCCTCGCTTTTACCATATCCCCGGTAATCAAAAATAAAAATATTGAGGGCCAACGGCTGAAGTTGCTGAATATTTTCCAAACGGTGGGTGAGGTTCCCCGCGTTGCCATGAAACCATAACAGGGTGGCCTGTGCGTTCGCGGAGGGAATATACCATCCATGCAATTTGGTTCCATCCTTCGCCTGAAAAAAAACGTCCTCAACTTTTACATTAAACGAAGATGGATTCCATATTCCTTGAGGATACTTGTGAGGATGGTAAATAATTTTATCCTCGCAAGCAACCAGGAACACGGCATAAAGCAAAAGGAGGGCCAGTATCCCTCCCGCAGTTTGTAATACTGACATCCAGTTCACGGGTTATTAAATCTGAGAGCTTTGCATAAGTGGAGAATCTTCATAGAATTTACCCTGAACCACCCAAGGATGTCATCGCGAGCCGCAAAGCGGCGTGGCGATCCAGAGTCTCTGGATTTACCCCGATGGGGCACGAAAGCTTGGGAATATTATTACGGCTTCGTCGCTAACGCTCCTCGCAATGACGGGTTGTGCAAAGATCTCATTCATTTTCGGAAGCGGATTTCACCTTGAGTTTAAGACCTTCCACCGCAGAGACGACCACTTTTTTCCCCGTAGATATTTTGCCATCCCCTTCGGCGTTCCATACTTCACCATGAATGAAGACGCTTCCAACAGGATTCAATTCCTCCTTCACCACGCCCTCAGCTCCGATCAATCCTTCCACTCCAGAAACTGCGCGATGTCTCTGAGACTTCGTCGCCAAATAAAGAATGCCGAGAGAAATGGCAATGAAAACCCCCATGGTTGGGACAAGAACCGTTTTGGAAATCTGCATCGCCGGGTCATCGCTGTCGATGAGCATCAGGGACCCCAGCAAAATAGAGATCACTCCTCCCGCCGATAAAAGCCCAAAACTCATCACGTTGAGTTCCACGATAAAAAGAACCAACCCCAAAACAATCAACAGCAGGCCGGCGTAATTGATCGGCAGTGTCTGCATGGCGTACAGCGCGAGGATTATGCTGATGCTGCCGACCACTCCCGGCAAAATCAGGCCGGGATTGGAAAACTCGAAATAAAGCCCGACCAGGCCAAGCATCATCAGAATATAAGCGACATTCGGATTCGAGATGGTATCCAGAATCTTTTGCCGCTTGTTCATGGCATGGTAAACGATCTCCCGGTCCACTGTCTTTAGAGTGACGGATGTGGAATCGATTTTGATCTCCCGCCCGTCCAAAGCCAGCACGAGGGCTTCGACATTCGCCGCAATCAGGTCGATGACGTTTAATTTGATCGCTTCTTCGGCGGAAATGGAAACGCTTTTAGCGACGGCCAACTCCGCCCAATGAGCGTTGCGCCCGCGTTTTTCCGCCAGCGAGCGGATGTAGGCCGAAGCATCCTGGACGACCTTGCTCTCCATTGTGGAGCTCTGGTCCCCGCCACCTCCCATCAGGTTAACCGGATGCGCCGCGCCGATATTTGTTCCCGGCGCCATCGCGGCGATATGCGAGGCGATGGTGATAAACGTTCCCGCCGAAGCGGCCCGCGAACCACTGGGCCCGACAAACGTCGCCACTGGCACGGTGGAGTTCAGGATCCCCTTGATGATCTGCCGCATGGATGTGTCGAGTCCGCCGGGGGTGTCCATACGGATCACGATCAATTCCTCTCCGGCCTGATTGGCCTCTCTTATTTCATCGGTGACGAATTCCGCGACCACGGGATTAATAGCGCCGGATATTTCAACGACGACGATTCTCCCCTGAGCGAATGCCTGGAGGGACATGAAAAAGAAAACAAGGAAAACCAGTAAAGTCTTTAGCGTCCAATTCATATAAGTGCCGCCTGGAAATGAAGCAAATGATCTGCATCCCATTTTTTCACAGTGCTCTAGACAAAGTCAAACCAAAACCCGGATAAACTGGCGGCCTTTTGGGGTTCATCGCACACGCTTTTGATGATAGACTCAAGGTGAAAAAATTTTAATCTTTGGTGGCACAGGCTTTCCAGCCTGCGCCTGATAATGAGACACTGAATGAAATACAAGACCATTTACATTGTCGATCCGGTTCGTGGCGAACGCATCCAACTCTCGAAATTCGTTATGCAGGAATTTTTCACGGTCATGAGCTTTGTTTCCATTGCCGATTGCTTCAAGCCCTCGCAAACGCTCCATTGCGACCTGGTGATTTACGTCCTGCGAACGGGGAAATGCGAGACCAAGCATCTGTTGAACATAAAAAAGAAATTTAAACAATTGCCCTTCATCCTCCGGATAACAGAAAACTCTCCCGAAGCCGACTTGACAAAGTTAACAGAAAGTGGATTCACTTGCCTGCACCAAGCCACCGATAACGAGAAGGTGCGGGAACTGGTTTTGGGCTTCCTCGCTCCCGAAGGCTTGCCGCCGCGCACCGAGGTACCGCATCCCGTTCCTATTGGAATCGAACTGGGTCCGCCGCAACCCCTCAAATAATGAGCCTTTCTATCGCCATCACCAAAACCGTGGAAATCGGCAACGTGCCCATCGGCGGCGATCATCCGTTGGCCTTGATCGCAGGGCCTTGCGTTATCGAATCGGAGCGCCAGGCTATGGAGACGGCTGAAAAACTCAAGCGCGTCACCGGCGATTCCGGCATTCCTTTCATCTTCAAAGCCTCCTATGACAAGGCCAACCGGTCGTCCATCGACTCCTTTCGCGGTCCGGGACTGCATGACGGCTTGAAAATCCTCAAAAAAATCCGCAATGAACTGAACATCCCGGTGCTTTCGGATATCCATAAGGAAGAAGAAATCGGCCCGGCCTCAGAGGTTCTCGATGTGTTGCAGATTCCCGCTTTTTTATGCCGGCAAACGGACCTGCTCGTAGTTGCCGCCAAATCGGGCAAACCGGTCAATATCAAAAAGGGACAGTTCATGGCTCCCTGGGACATGAAAAACGTCGTTCATAAAGTGGAACAGAGCGGTAGCCAGAAGATCCTGTTGACCGAACGCGGGTTCACGTTCGGCTATAACAACCTGGTGGCGGACATGCGGTCCCTCGCATTGATGCGGGAATACGGCTATCCGGTGGTATTTGACGTGACTCACAGCCTGCAATTGCCGGGCGGTCAGGGAACCAAAAGCGGCGGACAGCGGGAATTGATCCCCTATCTCGCGCGCGGAGCGGTGGCGGTGGGATGCGACGCCCTGTTCATGGAAATCCATCCCGATCCGGACAACGCTCTTTCGGACGGACCCAATATGCTGAAACTCGATACCCTGCCGGAACTGCTACAGCAAATCATCCCCATCGACCGGCTGGTGCGCGGCCACCAGCGTGACGCTGGACCCAATATTGACGCGCAATAGATTTATGGCAGACTGAATCTTCCATGGTGCAAAATTTTGACCCTGACATTTACTTCCGGGGCTGGTGAGCGTGTGATATTCGACCTTTGCCTTCATGCCCCGTAGGGGTAAAGCGAGCGTAGCCTAGAGTTTCCTCCCCGTGTAACGGGGTTCCTCCCCACGTAGTGGGGTCAGGCCCGCGCAATGAAACTATCCAGCTCATTTGCGAACTTCATCCGCTCCCGCTGGCCAAAACTGCTTGGGCCGCCGGTTTCGACGCCGCACCCGCGCAAGCTGTCCATGAAATTGCGCATATCCAATAATTGACCAATATTGTTTTTATCGTAAATCGTTCCACGCGGATCAAGAGCCAAGGCCCCCTTTTCTACAATGCGGGCGGCGAGCGGGATATCTGCTGTGATGATTAAATCCCCGGCTTCGCATTTATTTGCAATCTCATCATCGGCGATATCCAACCCCGGCCCCACCTGGATCAAGTGAATAAAAGTGGAGGGCCGCAGACGTAGCCGCTGATTGGCAACAAATATCACGGATATTTTTGCCCTTTCCGCCACGCGGAACAAAATGTCTTTGACCGCCCTGGGGCAAGCGTCTGCATCAACCCATATTTTCATTTTTTGTCCTGGCAGATGGCTGATAATCTCATAATTTTACTAATATCTTTTTCAGTTGATGGGAATTTCCGGTTAGAATCAGGTAGTTCCAACGAAATCCTCCCTTATCTAAAAACCGATACTATTTCCCTGGTCTTTTTATGACAAGTAAAAAGAAAAAGAGAATTAAGTTCGTCGTATGTTTTTGGATAATATTGATATTTCTAAACTGCACCAGCCGCCATGGCATGGCAAAATGTCCCACAAGGATGGGCTCTGTTTTTCTCCCGGAGCATTTTTCAGTGATCGCGCGTAGGGGATCGGTCACCAAATTTCCAGAAAACACCATTCCAGCTTTCCAGGAGGCTTTGAACGTGGATGGAGCCAACTCTCTGCAAGCCGATCTGTCCCTGACTCTGGATAGAAAGGTTGTTCTCTGGCACGATTGGGATCCAAACAGCCCTATGGCACTGATCAGGCAAGAGAAAGGGGAGCCGGTTGAAAAATTCAAGCCTTCCGGCCCTTCTTTGAGGGAGTCAAGATGGAGAAAAAAAGTCAGTGAACTTACTTTCACGGAATTTACAGATCACTACGGATATGAGGATAAAATCACCCATGCCAAAACCAATGTTAAAATCCCCACATTGCAGGAATTTATTGAATGGGCGACACAGCAAGATAAGCTCAAGTTGGTGCTATTGAAGTTAAAGATTCCAGCCGATGAAAGCCGTTTAGCCCCTGTTATGCTCGAAGAAATAAGGAGAATTATTGGCGGTATTGTCCCAGCTCCACGTTTTCAATTGATATTGTTGACTCCGCACAAAGAAGTTTTAAACCTCGTAAGAAATCAATTTGATGAATTTTTATTCTCTTATGACCGGGAACTTCCGCCCGTTGGAATTGTAAATTATCACGGCTTTACAACAGTCCCCAGTGCCATGGATTTTAAAAACAGTTTTGCGAGTATCGGATTCCCGGTTCATGCCAGCCTTCCTGATCCTCCAACTCTGGACCCCTGGCTGGTCTACAAATTTATTTTAACTCTGGACTTTAGAATTCGGGATAGCTACAAAAAAAGTACTTCCAATTATATTAAAATTATTAGTTGGACTTTTAACGACGAGAAAAAAATGAGATGCCTGATCAATCTGGGGGTCGATGGAATTGTGACTGACAAGCCGAAAATGTTACGCAGAATCGCATCGGATATGGGGAAAATTTTAGATTAAGGGCATCACTAAAAATGGTTCCGGGCCATGAGCGAGCCTTATGAAATAAGGGTCCGCGAGTTGCCAGACATAAAAATATCGAATTATTAGAGATACCCTTAAGAAATATTCGGAAGGAGGTCTGCGATGAACTATCCACGCGTTTTTGTCCTGACTGCATTTCTTCTGGCATTCACAGCGGCAGGGGTTTTTGCCCAATCGGTCGGAAGCTGGAAAAAATTACCGCCCGCCCCCACAGTGCGCACCGAAGTGGCGGTGGCGGGTTGGTGGATTATGCCACGATCGCGTATCCCCAGTCGGTCGGCGAATACGCGAGCCCAACGAAGAAACCGTGGGATTCGGTGTCGCTCTCCGAAAAAATCGATCTGTTGCAGGCGGCCTGCACACAGCTGAAAACAGACGACCGTATCGTCGACTGGGATACCAGCCTTTGGTATACCGAGTTCGACTCACTCTATCTGACAACACATGGGGGGCATGTGCGTCAGCAACTTCGATTTATCGTTCCAATGATGGGAGCGACGGCCAACCAGGGTGCGGAAACCGAACGGCGAACATTTGGAGGCCATGGCTATGGTCGTCAAGGCGGTTTGGAGGTGCTGGAGGAGTTGAAGTTCTCTGAGGCGGCATCACAGATTTCCGCCGAAGCGTTAGCACTATTGACGGCTCCGAATTGCCCGTCCGGTACCATGGATGTTTTGTTGGCTCCGGATCAGATGATTCTTCAGATCCACGAGTCGATCGGGCATCCGATAGAACTCGATCGCATCCTAGGCGATGAACGCAACTATGCGGGAACGAGTTTTGTGACGCCTGACATGTTCGGCACCTATCAATATGGCTCTGAGCTTCTGAATATCACCTTCGATCCCACCAAACCGGAAGAATTCGCGAGTTACGGTTTTGACGATGATGGCCAACCAGCCACCAAACAGGACATCATTCGTCAAGGGGTGTTGCTCCGGCCGTTAGGGGGTATGACGTCGCAAGTTCGAGCGGGCATGGAGGGTGTGGCAAACTCGCGCGCATCCGGCTGGAACCGACCGCCGATTGATCGTATGGCCAATTTGAACCTCGAACCGGGTTCTTCCACCATGGAAGAAATGGTGGCCGGCGTTGAACGTGGAATATTGATGAAAACGAATTGTTCATGGTCGATCGACGATTCGCGAAACAAATTCCAGTTTGGGTGTGAGTGGGCACAGCTCATTGAGAATGGCAAGCTGACCACCGTGGTCAAGAAACCGAATTATCGAGGGATCTCCGCGACGTTCTGGCGCAATCTGAAGATGGTGGGCCACCGCGACACGGTCGAAGTCCTGGGAACGCCTTACTGCGGGAAAGGCGAGCCCAATCAGTCCATTCGAGTCGGCCACAGTACTCCCATGTGTCTCTTTTCAAACGTCGACGTGTTTGGAGGCGCTGCATAAACCATGCAGACGTATTTTTACCAATTGGCTGACGACATTACGGCACGGATGCGAGGAGACGAATGTTTCACCTGTACCTTTTCTGCTGAAGATTCTGATACAAGAACTGCTTGCGCAGCTGATACTTACTCGGATACAACTACTGCTACGACATGCACAGCTTGTACTGCTAACTCTGATACTAATGGGGCTACTCAGAGTTATGCCGATACCGATTGTAATTGCGATTCTGGTTTTTATGATTCTAC
>JADFGI010000096.1 GCA_022567815.1 Nitrospinota bacterium | reverse complement strand
CCTTCACGGAAGTGAGCTTTGCATAACCCGTCGTTGCGAGAAGCCAACGGCGACGAAGCCGTTATAATATTCCGAAGCTTTCGTGCCCCGAAGGGGTAAATCCAGAGACTCTGGGTCTACCCCTTCGGGGCATGAAGGCAAGGGTGGAATATCACAGCCGCGCCGCTTTGCGGCTCGCGATGACGTATGGGGTGGACTCAGAGCAAACTCCATAAAGATTCACGACTTACGCAAAGCTCTCCTTTCCCGAACGGGCCTGGAGGGATTTTTAAATTTTGTTTGCCCACAAAATTGGATTTTTCGAGGCATCCATAAAAATTTACAGGAGCAAATACTGGTCCCTGTTTTTTTTGTTTCTCCCTTCTGGATTCTAAATTCTATATTCTTTATTCTTATTCACAATGAATTTTCTTTTTTACTTCAAGAATTTGTTCACGGCGCTCATCCTGCGCCCGCTCCTGCGCGATCCATTTCGGTCCGTCATCACCATTGTGGGAGTCGCGATCGGTGTCGCGGTATTTTTGAGCATCCGCCTCACCAACGCGCAAACCATGCTTTCATTTCAGGAAAGCGTCGATCTGGTGTTGGGAAAATCCGAAGCGGTGATCCATGCGGAAGGTCTGAGTTTTGACGAAACTCATTTCAGCAAACTGCTTGCTCTCAGGGAATGGATCAAAGTCTATCCGGTGATCGAGGGATACGGCATAGAATCAAGCACGGGCGAGGTGGTGGAAATCCTGGGAACCGATCTTTTGCAGGACAGCGGCATCCGCGATTTCTCGTTGAAAACGGTAGAGCCCGACTTGAAAGGTCTGCTTCCCATCATCATGGACCCCAATGGCATCATCCTGCCGGAAAAATTCATTCCCGGAACTCATTTTCAACCGGGGGACTCCATCGACTTTCTTATTAACGGGAAAAAACGAGAACTTAACGTCACAGCGGTGCTGGAAAACAAAGGCATCGCCAAGGCGCTCAACGGCAACTTCGCCATGATGGACATCGCCGCCGCCCAATTGGCTCTGGGCAAGCTGGGCAAACTCGACCGTATCGATGTGGAATTTCTCAAGGACCACGATTTCGACCGGATGAAGCAAAAGATTTCCGAGGTGCTTCCAGATTTTCTGAGAATCGACCGCCCGCAAAGAAAAGGCCAGCAAGTCGAAAAAATGTTGCGCGCCTTCCAATACAATCTCACCGCGCTCAGCTTCGTCGCCTTGTTGGTCGGGCTCTATCTGATCTACAACATGATCGCCCTGTCGGTCGTGCGCAGACGGATGGAAATCGGCACCCTGCGAGCCCTGGGAGCAACCCGCACCCTTGTGGCCGCCATCTTTTTTCTGGAAGCCGGGATCATCGGAACCATCGGTTCGTTTCTGGGAATCGGATTGGGCTACTACTTCGCTCAATTCTCCCTGGACGCGATTTCCATGACCATCAACAATCTGTATGTGCCCAGCTATGTGACGGAGGTGGATTTCCAGTGGCAAAAAATGTGGCCTTATCTTCTGCTGGGCATCGGACTGTCTTTTGTGTCGGCGCTCATCCCCGCTTATGATGCGGCCAGAACATCTCCTGCCCTGGTCATGCGGCGCGGGAGCTACGACCTCAAACTGTTCCGCGGCAACCGCAGGCTCAATCAGTCGGCGTTCGGGACGCTGGTTCTGGCCGCCATCTGCACCCAACTCCCGTCGATTGATAATTTTCCTTATTTCGGATTTTTGTCGGTATTCCTGGTCATTATGGGATTGTCCCTGCTCTCTCCCTCGGCGCTTCTTCTGGCGCGACGGCTCCTTCATGGTATTTGCAGGAACTGGTTTGGCGGAGAGGGTTTGCTGGCCAGCATGAATCTGTCGCAAAACGTCGGCCGCAACGCGCTGGCGGTTTCCTCCCTGGCCATCGCGTTCATGATGGTCATCAGCATGTCGATCATGGTCCACAGTTTCCGCCAAACCGTGATCGTCTGGATCGAGCAGACCCTGCGTGCCGACATTTTCATCCGCATCGCCGGAGGCCGGGACATTGATTACCAATACACCCTGCCCTCTAAACTTGTGGAACCTTTGAAAAAAATTCCCGGAGTCGCCGAAATCGACCAGTTCCGCGCTATCGACATCTCCTACAACGACAAACCCGTAGTCCTGGCTACAGGAGATTTCTCCGTACTCGCCCAATATGGCAACCTTATTATTAAGACGGGCCCGCCAGCGCAGGAACTGGACCAGTGGATGGTCGGCCACAACCGGGCCATCGTCTCGGAAGCGTTCTCTCTCAAGCATAAGGTGAATGTGGGGGACCCGCTGAGTCTCTTAACGCCCAACGGTAAGCTGAAGTTAGAAATCGTGGCGGTGTATTACGATTACTCCCGCGAACGCGGTTACATCATTCTCGACAGAACGACGTTTTTAAAATATTACCGGGACTCGGACATCAACAGCTTTATCATTTATCTTGCCGAAAAAAGCAAACTCGGGGAGGTTCGCCAAGCCGTGCTGGACACGGTCGGCCAAGAGTATCAACTCATCATCCGGTCGAATGCGGAGTTGAAAAAAGATGTTCTTGAAGTTTTCGACAAAACCTTCGCCATCACCTACGCGCTGGAAATCATCGCCATCGGAGTTGCCGTTTTGGGCCTGTTCAACACGCTGATCTCCCTCATTCTGGAGCGCAAGCGCGAGGTGGGAATCCTGCGGTTTCTCGGCGCGTTCCGGGAACAGATCAAGCGCGTGGTGTTGATCGAGGCGGGAATATTGGGATTGATAGGATCGGTGATGGGATTGATCGCGGGAATCGTCGTTTCCACCATTCTCATTTTTGTCATCAATAAACAGTCTTTCGGCTGGACCATTCAGATGCATTTTCCCTATTTGTTTATTTTGCTCACGACCTCGATGTTCTGGATCGTTTCCACCTCCGCCGGGCTCTATCCCGCACGCCTTGCCGCCAAACTCAATCCCAAGGAAGCGGTGAGGGTGGAGTGAAATTTCCAGTTTAACCAAGTTTAACTAGCAATTCCCCGTAGCTTGCTGAGGGGAGGTTCATTTGCAAAGGATCAGCGGTAGGATGCGTGCAGGTTTTTGAATGATTTCAAAAACAGGAGGCTCAATAACACGAGGAACGCGTAACCGGCGAGGATGTAAAAAAAACTCTGCTCGTCCACGAAACTGAAAATCGTCAAAAAGAATACCGCACCCACGTTGCCATAGGCCCCGGCCATTCCCGCCATCTTTCCCGTGAGGTCTTTGCGGATCAATGGCACCATCGCATAACAAGCGCCACTCCCGGCTTGAAGAAACATCGAGCATACCAGGGCCAGACCAATCACCACTCCCAGAGACCAGCCCGAAATGGCATTACTTATTAGAACATAGCTGACCATCGTCCCCAATACCAGAAGAAACAAGGTTCGCCGCCTGCCTAAAAGGTCAGACAACCACCCACCGGCGGGCCGGGCGACCAGATTCATGATGGCAAAACTGGACCCTAAAATCCCTGCGCTGGCGACAGTGAGTTGATAGTTGGATTCCAGAAACCGGGGAAACATGGAAATGACTGCCAGGTTCGACCCGAAGGTGAGCGCGTACACCAGGCTCAATACAAACACCTGGCGAAATTCGTATTGCTCTTCCTTGGGTATTTTGCCTGCCAAAAGTTTGGATAAATTATTGCGGATGCAATCCCAGGCGCTGAGAACAAACAAACCGATAATGCCAACGTAAAAGATCCATGAGATTCCTGTGGACAACAACGGCAATGGGTGATTGGTCAATTTCCAGATGAAGACCAGAAGAGCTCCGTATACGGGAACCAGCAAGCCGACTTGCAAAACAAGATCCCGGCGTGAAGTCACTTCAATGGAATGGACCAGGTTGACCTTGAAATTACGTCCCCGGTCAGGAACCTCTTCAGCATATTTCCAGTAAACTCCTGCCCAGATGAAACATAACAATCCGGAAAACGCCGTGGCCATGCGCCATCCGGTTTCTTCGGGAAACAGCAGGGCGATGACGGGAAGTGAAAACGCGGCGGCGGCGGCGCCAAAATTCCCCCAGCCCGCATAAATTCCCTGGGCGATTCCCATTTTTTCCGGGGAAAACCACTCGGCGACCATCTTGATGCCCACTACAAATCCGGCGCCCACGATGCCCATCAAAAGACGGGCAATTAAAAACCCGGTGAAATCAGTGGCAAGGGCAAAGTAAAGACATACGCCAGCCGCAAACAGGAGCAGGCCACAGAATACATTTTTTGGCCCGTAACTGTCGACCAGGGCTCCAATGAGGATTCTCGCAGGGATGGTCAAGGCCACGTTGGCGATCATCAGGATATGAATCTGGTCCAACGACAGGCCGGCGAATTTCATCATCGCCGTGTGAAACGGGGCCATGTTGAACCAGGCCACGAAAGTCAAAAAAAAAGCGACCCACGTTAAGTGCAGGACGCTTTTCTGCTTGCCGTTGAATCCGAACATTGAAATTAGGTTATGAGCGGGACGAATTCATTCCCACCAGTGGATTTTATACCCCGCCCCGCAACGCGGGGAGGAAATGCGGGGCAACCGTTCGCTTCGCTTGTGATATCTTTCCCTTGTCTTCATGCCCCGGAGGGGTAGAAGGGGTACATGAGCCCTGAAAAGCCATAAATCCATTGCGCGTTAATACTGAGTCCAGCGTCACGCTGGCCGCTTGCGGCAGGGTCGTTCATTTCGGGCCAGGCTGGCTGGTCATGAATACATGGGTTTTGACCACTTTGTCTGCGTCGAAAATAATCACGATGTCTTTTGAAGTATTTTCACCAAACATTCGAAACGCCTTGTATGTGTTGTGCTCGTAAATCCAGACCTCGTCGCCGTTTTGAAATCCTTTTTTGAAAGGGCTTCCAAGCATCGATTCCACTTCCTGTTGGCTGGTGTGGCCATTTTTAATGCTGTCGAAAAGAGAACTATTAAAATCTTTTCCACTGGTTCCACAACCGAAAACAGTCAAGCTCACCACTAGAAATCCAAAAGATAAAAAAAGTTTTATGTTCATGAACACCTCCGTTTACGGAATGAACGACCCCGCAGAAAGCGGCCAGCCTTGGGGCTGGACCCGAATTGCAACAACTGTCTCTGTTTACTAAGGTTTTTCGGGGCTCGTGAGCATAGCGAACGTCCTCCCCGCATCTCCTCCCCGCGTTGCGGGGCCAGACTTTCAAGGAATTTCCTTGGCAGACGCTAAAATCTTATCATGGCTGAAGACAAAAAAAATGATTTATCTGTTTCCGATTCCTGGAAATTCCCGGAGGCAGGGGTTAAAGAAAGAACCCGTTTTCCGATCAGGCGGTGGTAATTTTGTATTTCTCTTGATGCAGTTTTTGATCGACCTGGAAACTGATCTCGATTTTATGGTTTTCCTGCGTTTCTTCAATGAAGGAGCTTTCTTCCTCAAACATAAAATCATAGATGGCCTGGTGGACCTCCACGTTGATCGCTTTCCGGTCACTATCCTGGCTGACCAGTTTCTGAATTTCCCGGACAATCTCATAACAAACCGTGGTGGTCGATTTAATAAATCCTTTACCCCCGCAATAAAAACAGGGATCGCACAGGGTTTGGGTGAGGCTTTCCCGCACTCGTTTGCGAGTCATTTCGGCCAGCCCCAATTCGGAAATTTTAAGAATCCGGGTTCGCGACCTGTCTCTCTTAAGAGCCTGGTGTAATGCGTTCCAGACGATTTCCTTGCTCTCCTCTCTGGCCATATCGATAAAATCCACGATGATGATGCCGCCGATGTTTCTCAATCGCAGTTGGTAGACAACTTCCCTGACTGCCTCAAGGTTGGTTTTCAATATTGTTTCTTCAGGGTCGGTATGCCCCACGAATTTTCCGGTATTCACGTCAATGGCAACCAGGGCTTCCGTCTGGTCGATGGCAATAAACCCTCCCGATTTGAGCCAGACCTTACGGTCCAGGGAACGATTGATTTCTATCTCCAGCCCATTATGTTCGAAGATGGGCATGGAGTTGCTGTGAAGCTCAATCTTATCAACCAAATGGGGCAGGTATTTAGAACAAAATTCGATACATTTCTGGTAATCATCCTTGGAATCGATCACCAGCCGTTCCACGTCCTGGGTAAACAAATCGCGAATAGAACGGAATATGAGGTTAAAATCCTCATGCAATAAACGAGGTCCTCCGGTCCCGTCCGAATTTTTTTCCAGATTTTCCCAAAGCCGGTGCAGAAAATGAAGGTCCGGTATAAAGTCTTCCTTTTGACAGCCTTGACCGACGGTTCGAACGATGTATCCTTCTCCGGGATTGCCAATTTCCGCCATCATAGCCCGGAGACGATCCTTTTCGTCTTCATCTTCAATCCGGCGGGAAACGTTGATGTGATTCACTGTAGGCATATAAACCACATACCGTCCGGGGAGACTGATATAAGTGGTGATCCGGGCGCCCTTGGTCCCCAACGGGTTTTTGGCCACCTGCACAATGATTTCCTGACCTTCCTTCAACAAATCCTGAATAGGAATCCCGTGGTTGAGGTTCCTCTGCGGCTTGTCCTCGATTTCCTTTTCCGGCTCCTCGATCAAGGGAATTCCGCTGCCTTCGGATTCTTCCAGATCAAGCATTTCGAGGACATCAATATCCCCGACATATAAAAACCCGGCTTTTTCCAATCCGATATCCACAAAGGCCACCTGCATTCCGGGAAGAATTTTGGTGACCAGCCCCCGGTAAATATTTCCTACAATTCCCTTGTTGGCCTTGTGTTCAATAAACAACTCAACCAATTGGTTGTTTTCCATCAAGGCAACCCGGATTTCCCGCGGATTGGAATTTATTATGATTTCGGAGTCCATGAACCCATTATTCCTCAACAAAATAAAACATTGTTTCGAGAGAAAAGAACTCCCCCCTTAAGGCCGCATGAGGCCGCATGGAAGGATGGGCATCCTTTTCTATTCTCTGAAACAGAACTGGGGGAAAGGGAATAAACTATTAAAGGGTGAAAAATCATACCACGTAAAATCCATCGCCGGGGCTTTAATATGCCGGAAAATCGAAACCGGTCCTACCGAAACGCGATATCGCCGATGGTTTGTCACACGGCGATCAATGGATCCTCCGCCGCATTTCGATATTCAGCAACAGTCCAATGGCGAAAAAATTGGTGACCAGTGAAGACCCCCCGTAACTGAGCAAAGGCAATGGAAGACCGGTAATGGGAAACAGGCCGATGGTCATTCCTATATTGAAAATTATATAAAAGGTGATGGAACTGATGAGCCCCAGAGCCATGAAAAGCCCGAACCGGTCCGCCGCCCGAAACGCTATGTTCAATCCCTTGAGAATAATAAATAGATACAGGCCCAGAAGAATCACGACTCCGATGAACCCCGTCTCCTCGGCAAAGACGGAAAAAATGAAGTCGGTATGTTTTTCAGGGAGAAAATTGAGCCGGCTTTGCGTTCCCGCAAACAATCCCTTTCCCCAAAACCCACCCGAACCGATCGCGATTTTTGATTGGATCGAATGATAACCGGCGCCCAGGGGATCCATTTCCGGATTGAACAAAGTCAGCACTCTGGTTTTTTGATAATCCTTCAAAATAAACCAGAGAAAGGGAGCGGTAACGATTCCCAGTCCGCCCAGCTTCAAAAGGGTAAAAAAATTAAACTCTAGGGCAGCAATAAAAACCAGAAAAATCAAAAAAATAATGATGGCCGTCCCCAAATCCGGCTGACGGGCTATGAGCCCCCCAATAATCAGAGTAAAAATAGCAGGGACCATCAAATCTTTAAATTGAAATTGGCTCTGATGCTTTCCGGTTTCAAAATATTTGGCAAGGATGATTATCAGGGAAATTTTTGCAAACTCGGATATCTGGATACTCAACGATCCAATGTGAATCCATCGTTTGGCCCCCGAAACCACGGTCCCATAAAATAAAACATAAATCAGCGCAAGAACGGTAAGGCCATAAATCAAATAGGCATAACGGCTGAGAATCCGGTAATCCACCGCGATGGCGATGAACATTGCGACCAAGCCGTAAACAACCCAATAGATCTGCTTGATATAGAGGTTTCTGAAAAAAGCTTCCGGGCGACCGTGGTTGGCGCTGTATATGATGACAACGCCAAGGATGGCGATCGCCAGAATGACAACCAGAAACCCCCAACTGAAATTTGAAGCCAGCCTTCGATCAATCATATTCGCATTTTATAATATCACTATGGGTATAAAAAGGGAGGCGAAGATACTTTCAAAATTGCGTCCTGTCGATGAAAATTCTTCCTGGTGAAAAAATATTTTTCTTCATCCCAATTTTTCCGTTGACATACCATTAAAGTTAAAATCACTTTAAAAATCAACGGGTTAGCATATTCGCTCATTTTGTGACCGATTTCGGGAACTCATTCAAATCATTTCGGTTACAACCATTATCCCCTGATTTTTACACAAGTTCTTCCCATTGATTGTGGATTAAAAAATTTTAATTTATTGGCAGGCTGAAACTGGCTTGGGTCTTGAATTTCCGGTCGGCCTATTAAAATGACCCTTTATTGGCAGTCGTTAACACGGCTAACCTGGGAAAAATCAAGTTATTTAAAGGTTTTCCACCTGACACTAGCTGAAATACAGGTTTCGCCTTGAAAGAACGGCAAATCCCCGCCCGCTAAAATTTTAATCATCATTAAGTCCTTTGTTTAAAGGAGATAACTACTTTTAAACGGCAAGTGAATATAAAAATGGGGATAAGGCTTATTAAATAAGGCTATTAGGAGGGCCTGATTTTTTGATCCCCTGAATCACGCATAAAGTCGGTTTGGTACCCCCCTCCCACATTTTTGCCTCAACCTGTGGAAAACTAATTCTTGTCAAGAAAATTTTCCAGGAAAAAATAAAAACAAAAAATTTAAATTGTAACTAATTGATTTAAAAGTACTTAAATTAAAATTAGAGCGGCCTTCCAAAAAAAACCTCCATGAAATGATCACCGATTTAGTCGGCATTTTGACGTTTTCCACAAGTTATCCACATTTTGAAAAAAATAGTACTAGATGGAACAAAGGCTTCAAATCAGCATGAATTCGGACCCGCGATATTATAATGGCCCAAAAGCAGACAACCGTGTTTTCCAAGAGATTGATGACTTTTTAAGTAAAAATCAAGGTC
>JADFGI010000095.1 GCA_022567815.1 Nitrospinota bacterium | reverse complement strand
ATTAAAGAATTCGCTGTAACCAACTCATTTTAAAAGCATTAGATTCTGGAAAACCGCCTCCACCGGGGGGCGGTTTTTTTTTCTGAATTTCAGGGCTCATCCCGGAAGAGCAGGCCAGTTCCCGGTTTCAGGGAGCTATCAGTTTGTAAGAAAGATCCTGAGCTTTTAATTCATCAGATAACTTCGCCGCATCATTTTCCATTGCAAAAGCTCCCAGGAAGATCCGGAACCGCGGATTTATAAATTCTCTTTCGCTGAATGTAAACAGCAGGGGGGAAAGTCCCATCGACCTTAAATTAAGGATCAGGGTTTCGGCCTCGTTTTCCAATCCAAATTCTCCCATCATAAACGTATACGGGTATTTCACCGGAATCGCATATCTGGAAAAAGCATGTCCCTTTAGTTTCGACGCCAATTCCCGCGCCAAATCCATACTGGGAAAACGCCCCACATAAACCCGGTAGATTTTCCTGTTGCGGGAAATGTTTACCGGAGAGGAATACGCGTTGAATCCTAATCCTCTTAATTGATTCACTGCCTGGGTGGCCGTTTGATAATCGAGGTGACTGGAAGCATGGATGACGAACGGGACGGAGACCGTTCTTTCCCTGGAAAAAATATCCTCATCTTCTACCGGCGTCAAATCGCCGGATTCATGTTTTTCCAGGTATTCATTGACTTTGAATTTTTCCTTGAGAATTTTCCAGGCCCCGTCTTCCCAAACAACGCCGATATCCTTGCGACCATAGCTCTCCATTTTTCCGGAAGAAAAACTTTGTCCGAACGAAACCATCGTTTGCCCCTCATTCAGAACCAGGGAAGCCTGCTGGATGCGCAACTTCACTTGATTGTGCCGGGCAAACATGCGTTTTTTCAGGAATCGTAGATCCGCAAAATCCCTTTCCATTCGGCTAAAACTTTGATTGGAAAAAAGCGTCAGATGTTTGTCCAGATCTCCGCTTTCCCAGGTTTGCTTCCAATCCCGAAGCATTTCAAAAATCATTTTCTTTTCATCTTCATTTTCAGATGGAAGCGGGATTTCCTGAATCAACCCATCAAAGACCTCGCTTTTCACGGCGGCCAGCTTTTTCCGAATCACCTTCCACTCCTGCCACTGGCTACGAAGAACTTCCCTGGCTCTCTTGGAGTCGATCTCTTCAAGCCTTTTCTCAAGGTTTTCCAAACTCAACTGGCTTCCCTCTTTGATCCCGTTCATATTTCCATACAAGAAACTGTCCGGGTTATCCATCCAAAGAGCTACAGCGACGCGACTGGCATCCGACACCCCGTAATGGAGTTTTTTGGCGATAGAAAAAAGGGTCTCTCCCTCCTTCAAGGGACCGTAACCAAGCCCCACGGACACTGGATTTTCAACCTGGAGATCCAAATCCGGTTCGGGCGGGGCCTCGATTTCAGGGGGAGCTGTCTTTGCCGTTGGCCCGCCAGTTTCCTTTGCCGAAACTTGATTCATCTCCTCTTCAGCTACTAATTGCGACTGAGGCGGGTCCATTGGCGGCATCTTGTCCGGAAATGCCCGTGGGAAAACCCAGGTCGCACCGGGAAAATAGGAATCTTTGCCCCTCACTCCCTTCAATTTTACAGGCGGTTTGGCCATCCAGGAGGGTGCGTCGATACGGGGAGGTATGCCAGGAGGTTCCTTGCCATCGGTAACCGCAAGGCGAGCGGCATCTTTCCCTTCATCCGCTTCCACTTCCGCCACCGATTCTTTCTGAATTTCCGCCAAAGCCGTGGAATCCTCCACCGCTTCCCCTCCTTTCAACAGATCCACCTTTTCTTTACGGGGAGCCAAAGATTCTTCATGCTTTTGCTTTTTCGGTCCCTTGACATTAAGAGCCAGATTTTGTTGGAAATCCACAGTGACTAAATAATTTTCCAGAAGGGTCCCCCCCTTGAAGGTTCCACGGATGACTAAATGAAAAGAAGGATAAAATAATGGTCTCTCGGAAATCACCCGAATGGTTCTTCGGCGTTCTCCGGTTTCAACGGGAGTCACAATTTTGAAATCATCAATGATTCCTGGGCGCTCAAGTTCAAGACGCTTGTAATCATCTTTGTCACCGATTTGAACCTGAAACTCGCCGTCCTCCTCAAGAAGAACATCCAGCTCTGCGCGGAACCGCTCACCGAATTTAGTTTGAATATCGATTCCTTTAAAGGAAAAGGCAAAGCTGTCGATAGGCCTCACGGCAAATGCCAACGCGATGACCAACATCAGGAGTGGCAACATCGGCTTTCCAACCTGTGTTCCTATTATTCCAGATTGAATAGATCGGATTTTCAAATCAACAACCTTGAGCCTGAAAAGAAGGATGAAGCATTAGAAGAGAAATAGCCTTGCTTCAGAATCGCATAAAAATAACCGGATATTAAAAAGACCGGTAATAATTCGATTTTTTTCGAGGCGCCCCTTAATTTTCCTACTTTCTTTTATTCGCTTTTTTTTTCATTTTCTTGATTTCCGAGTATTCAAAATCTTTGTAGCTGCCCCGATTGGCCTGCCTCGGGTTTCTGGTTTTCCGGTGATAATTATTGGTGACCCAGTTTTTTTCGATGTAATGGCAGGCCCTGCATTGTTTGGCCCTTCTGAAAAATGGTCTTTTATAATCAGATCTTACCGATCTCACATGATCGGCAGGATCAAAATTTTTATGAATGTGACAGCTTTTGCAATATTCATTAATAATATAATTATTCTTTGACGAGTTAAATTTTCCGGCAAAGGCATCTTCAATACGCCGCTCAGCGCATCCGCTCCCCAGAATAATTAAGAACCCCAAAAATACCAGACAACGGATTTTATTAAATCGATTTACGCAATTAAGGTTGGATCCGTGAGTCGGCCTTCGGACCGGAGAGGGGGGAAATTGGTTGTCAACTTTAAACTGCATATCAACCCGGAAAATGATTTAAAAAAAGGAATGAACTGAAAATAATAATACTGCTGAAAAGGTGATAATTAAAAATGCATTCATCGAAAGTTGGCGCTTGTCCCGTTCCGAATAAGGGTTGCTCTGGAAAATGCCTGATGATGGCGTCAGGCTTAAGGGTGTCCCAAAGGTTTTCTGAAATGAGCGGGTATGTTTTACCGACAACCCTTTCGGGGGAGTGAATATATTTTCTTGCTCTATGCTAACAAAATTCTCCATCAATAAAAATAATGCGGGAACTTTTTAAATAGGCTGGGGACGAATCATTTCGTATTGATCGATCACTCTTTTGGAATACTCTGTGGGCTTGTGGCCTTTTTTTAAATACCCGGATAATTTTGTAGGACCATGATTATAAGCTTCCAGGGCCAAACGCAAATCTCCAAACCGTTTGATCAGTTTATCCAGATAGTAAGCGCCCAGCGCGATATTGACGCCCGGATCGTATAAGGTGGGTTTGCCTTTCCATTGGCGTTGGGTTTCCCTGGCCAGGGCAATGCCTGTTTGAGGCCGAATCTGCATCAACCCCAAAGCGCCCCGCCGGGACTGCGCCCAGTTGTTAAATGAGCTCTCAGTTATGATGAGGGCTGTTAAAAAAAACGGATCATACCCATATTTATTGCTTTCATTGATAATCAATTCGGGGAGCTGTTTCCTGAACTCAGGCGCCAATCCGGTTTTATAATTCGACAGAATTTTGGCGACCTGATCCTTCGCCCTCTCTCTGCTTTGAAATTTTACAATTTTGGGAGCTTTTGGGTTTTGCGGGAAAACCCGGTTTTCCAGTTTTTCCGCCGCAATATAGTAAGGAGATAATCCGGGGACAGAATAGCCCGATTCTCCTATATAAAATCCCAAACAGGAAATGGCGAGAACTACTGGAAGAATCGTCTTACAGGCCCTGTGGAAAATCATTTAAAAAACTCCGGTTTGGAATGAACGGTCGAATGGAAAAACCGCCATAATAAACTATTGCAAAACCGTGGCTAAAATAAAATCGAACTGATTATAGTGGAGTCCCATGTGCTTGTCAATTTATCTACCAAAAGTGAAAACAAAGGGTTAATCAGAGTTTTTGGTCACTTTTTCAAGGGATTTTGTTGATATCTTTCAAAAAAAAGGAATATAATGAGTCTTGCCATAACTTAAAAAAAAACAATTCGTTATGAAAATTGTTTGCCCCGAATGTCAAGCGGCTTACGAAATAAACGTTCCCGAATCTCCTACCAGGGACTTATCGGCAAAGTGCGCGGTTTGTAATAGCAAATTCCCTATAAAAAAAAGGTCCCTTGCCAAATCAAGCCATGCCCAGGATTCGATGACCGGTCCTCCTCTTGCGCAAATAGATTCTGAATCAGCTCCAGAATCAACCGATGATCTTCTTTCCGGGTTGGAGATGGATCAGGAAGATTTTGGAGAACTCCATCCCGACCATGAAGAATCATCAGATGATAAAAACCTCGATGACTATCTGGACCAACTTCTGGAAGAGGGATTTGGTGAACCCGATAAGGAAATTTTGGATGAATCGGTGCAACAGCCTACAGAGGATTCAACCCCACCGGTTTCTGAAACGCCTTCCGAAGATGATCTGGACCGTCTTTTCGACTCCCTTATAGCAGAAGAAATAAAATTTCCGATTGCAGAAGAAGATACTGCGGGTTCCAACTACTCACCTGAAAATGATCAGGAAGAAAAGGATCTGGATGCTCTCCTCGATGAAATTATTCTGAACAACCTCAATGAAGAAGAAGCGATCAAGGCCAAGGCAGGTTTTGACGAGACCGAATCAACCCTCAAGGATCCTGAACCGCTAACTAAAGAGAATGAAGAAATTGACGCGTCTGTCACTGATCCAATGGGTACCGCGGAACAGAAAATCGAAACACCTGAACCGGAAAACCTTTCTCCTGAAAACAATGCTGCAGAGAACTCCGACGAGGAAGACCTTTTGGAAGAAGACGCTTTAGCAGAAGCACCTCCTGAAGAAAAAACTTTAAGTACGGAAGATCAACCAGAGAATTTTAAAGTAACCTTTGAAGACCCACAGAAAACCGCCGAGACAGAACCATCTGCCGATCAGGAAGCTTTAAAAGAAACTGCCGAAGATGGCGATACGGAGGAAAAATCCGAAGAGGCCACAGAGACCGTTGACCAAAATGAGGAAAAAGGCGTAGAAGAAACCGCCAAGACAGAACCATCCGCCGATCAACAGGAAGAGGAAAAAAGCGATGAAGACCTGTGGGCCGAAGCTTTTGCCGATCAGGAAGCTTTAAAAGAATCCGCTGAAGATAACGATACGGAAAAAAAATCCGAAGAGGCGACAGAGACCGTTGAACAAATTGAGGAAAAAGGCGTAGAAGAAACCGCCAAGACAGAACCATCCGCCGATCAACAGGAAGAGGAAAAAGGCGCGGAAGAAATCGTCGACGCAGAGGCGGTAATGGACTCTGATGAGGAAACGAGTTCGGCGGATGAAGAAGCTGATTCTGATGAGCAAACGAGCTCGGAAGAAAAAGCCGATTCCGAAGAGGAACCGGAGAGGAATGAATTTGGACTATCCGAAGCAGACTATGAAAATGACGATGATGAAGTGGGCGACCAATATGACGAGTACGGTGAGGATGAAGAAGAATCTTCTCCCCCTGAAAAGAAAAAGTTTGCCTTCTTCACCCTTCCTTCCACGAAGACGGGAAAACTTGTTTTGGGAGGCGGTGTTCTGGCCGTCCTGTTGACCGGCGGGGGCGCTTATTTTGCCCTGCAAACCCTTGCGCCTCCCGAACTCACCCAAATGACAAAAAAAACGTCCGAGGTTCCGGAAGGTCTCAAACCAAAGGATCCCCAGGAAAATCCCGCATTCCAGAATCAATCAGGAAACGCACCAGCTAAAAAGCCCAACCCTGCGCTTGCCGCCGCTCTGGGATCAGGTGAAGCCCCCCCTCTTGCAAAAGATACAGGGAATCCCAATACCCCTTCGGAAGTGGAAAGTGGTTCAGGCGCAAGCAAAGGTCTTTTGGCTGCGCTCGCCCCCAGCAATCACGCAGTGCAATTGGGCACCATCATGCCGGTGGCGTATAACATTAACGACATCCGGGTATTGAGTTTCAGTCTGGAGGCGGAAATGTCCGATGCGGAAAGTGCGCAAGTGCTTCGGGAAGCCCTGCCGGTGTTTGAAAAAATTACCATCACGACCGTTGAACAACTCATGGACAAGAAGTTCTTCAATGATATTCTTTACGTGAAGGAAAAACTGAAAAAAAATCTGCAAAACAATTTCAACAAAATCCTGGAAGGCGAGGGCCGGGTCAAAAAAATCACTTTCACGGATTTTACCATTCAGTAATTAGCATCCCCCGATATGCGGGGCCAGCCTAGGGCTGGACCAAATACATACGTTCGATGGGTTTATGGCTGGCTGAAACCTGCTTAGTTGCGAATATTTAATCCTGACATTTTTTGGGGCTCGTGAGCAAAGCGTACCCTTACGGGGCATGAAGGCAATGGATACGGATATCACAAGCGTCAGCCCCGCATCTCCTCCCCGCGTTGCGGGCTCGCATCAATCCTCCCTCCATTCGTGTGATTCCACTTTAAACTCCGTCAACATTTCTTTTATTTTTCCCAACAGAGGCTTAAGACCCTGCCCGGTAATCGAAGAGATGGCAAAAAAAACCGGATTCAACTGAACCATCCGCTCCTTGAAAACCGCAAACTTTTTCTGTGCATCGGGATCATCCACCTTGGTGGCGACAAGAATCTGCGGTTTGAGAGAAAGCTCCGGGCTGAAACTTTTCAATTCATTCTGAATGGCGTGATAATCTGAAACCGGATCACGGGAATGGCTTTCGGAGAAATCCAGCAGGTGAAGCAGAAGGCGTGACCGCTCGATATGCTTGAGAAAGCGAATGCCCAATCCCTTTCCCGTATGGGCGCCTTCTATCAACCCCGGAATATCCGCCGCCACAAAGGACTGATAATCGTCCAACCGCACCACTCCCAGTTGAGGCACCAGAGTGGTGAACGGATAATTGGCGATTTTTGGCCGGGCGTTGGAAATACGCGAAATCAGAGTGGATTTCCCTGCATTGGGGAAACCGATGATGGCGACATCGGCGAGAAGTTTCAGTTCCAGGAAAAGGTTCCTTTTCTCCCCGGCTTCTCCTGTCTGAAATTGCCGGGGCGCCCGGTTGGATGAGGATTTGAATCGTGTGTTGCCGTGACCGCCTTTGCCACCCCGCGTCACGACAAACTTTTGCCGGGGTTCCTTGAGGTCGACCAGCAGGTCTCCGGTATCGGAATCCTTCACCAGGGTGCCGACGGGAAGCTTGATGACCCAGGCTTTTCCGCTCCGCCCGGTCATATCCTTGCCTCTTCCGGCACGACCGTCTTCCGCCTTGTATAATTTCTGGTATCGTAAATCTATGAGGGTGGACAGGTTGGGGTCTGTTTCCAGAACAACGTCACCGCCCTTGCCGCCGTCACCGCCATCGGGACCACCACGGGGAACGAACTTTTCTCTCCGGAAACTACAGCATCCGTCTCCGCCTTTTCCAGCATGGACAGAGACGGTTACCTGATCTACAAACATGAGAATATAGCCCGTATGGACATCCCGGGTTTATGGAAAAGAATAGAAAGGAGGATCAAAAAATAATGCCGGACAAAAAAACAGGCCTCGATTCATTCCTCAAGGCCTGCTCCCAGCGTGACGCTGGACTCAAATGGCGACAATTTTCTTAACGAACTCGGTTCTCCGGGGCTGGCGAGCATAGCGAGCGTAGCCCTAAACTCTTCCTCCCCGTAACGGGGCGGGGTCAGTTGGCGGAATAGACGCTGATTTTTTTTCTTTTCCGGTCGAGGTGCTCAAACTTAACGACCCCTGGAATTTTGGAAAACAAGGTATAATCACTGCCGACGCCAACGTTCTTGCCGGGATGAAAATGCGTCCCGCGTTGCCGGACCAGAATCTCCCCTGCTTTCACCACTTGTCCGCCATAGCGTTTAACTCCCAGCCTTTTGCCGATGCTGTCGCGCCCGTTTGACGTACTACCCTGTCCTTTTTTATGTGCCATATCGTTCCTTAATTCTTCGCAATGTCGATAATTTTAAGCCGGGTATACAATTGCCTGTGCCCATTTTTCCGGCGGTATTTTTTCCGGCGCTTCTTTTTGAAGATGATGATTTTCTTGCCCTTCAGTTGCTCCGTCACTTCACAAATGACGGTACAACCGTCCAGTAAAGGCGCGCCCGCCTGAATGTCCTCTCCCTCGCCGATCATCAATACTTTATCGAGGGTGACGGTCTCGCCCTCTTCCCGGTCAATTTTTTCAACCTGGATAACGTCCCCTTTGGCAACTTTATACTGTTTCCCACCCGTTGAAACCACTGCAAACATGTTTTATTACTCCAAAAATCTTATCTGAATTTCACCATTAGTTTGATCCAAACGGACCGGATGATGAAGGAGGGTTAACCCTATGGAAGCCCAGCATCTTAGTTAATTTCACCTGTCTTGTCAAGGGTTTCGGCCTTTTCAGTCCAAAAGCCCTTCACCGAGACCAATAATGCACCCGATAAACTCTGCACCACCTCATTTCCTCCGCAATCTCTCTCAATAGATATTGCATAGGCTCTTGATCTATTAGTTCAATCGTCTTTCATCGACCTCCCGACAAAGGCTGATCTCAGACTTTCCCAGGCGATCACAGCTCATCCCTATAATCCAGCCTTTTTGGGAAATCCATCAATATCACCTTGGGTTAGTTCCCTGGCGCAGTCATTTTCACAAATAAAAAAATTAGAAATATTGTGATTGGGAACCTTTTTCTTAAAATATTTTTGCGCCTCATTATCTGTCAGATTAGTGATATCTCGATGACATTCGTCACCACTTATGCTGGGGGTTTCAAGAATTTTTGCTTTGGCGGGAAGGTCTGAAGGATCAAATTTCCAGAATATAACAGGAAACAGCCATTTTAAATCTCCGTAATATTCACGAATATGTTTGCAGGTGGGAAGGTTTTTTGAGTCTATACATTCAAGGCTAATTGTGGATATCCCGCCGTGAAGGTTCCTGAAAACATTACTTTGGAATCTTCCTCTTCTGGGATCAAAGTTGAGGGGGTGTATGAGGCGAATGAGGTCCATTTTTGATCCCTAATGTCTGAAAGGTCTGATATTTTTGTTTTTGACGTATCAATTGTCAACTCCACATTTTCCTTTTCCTCGTCACCTATTTCGTGAATAAATGTGATTCTCCTATCATTTTCAATAGTGAATTCTAAGTAATCTTT
>JADFGI010000478.1 GCA_022567815.1 Nitrospinota bacterium | reverse complement strand
GACCGTTATTTTCAGGAATGTGAATTATCGGAAAGCAAGCTGGTGCCGGAAGGCGTGGAAGCGAGAATTCCCTACCGCGGAGTCCTGTCATTCACCGTCCACCAGCTTTTGGGGGGTCTCCGCGCCGCTATGGGTTACTGCGGATGCAAGGATATTGAGGAATTACGCGCCAAGTCCACCTTCATCCGAATCACTCCCTCCGGATTGAGAGAAAGCCATGTTCACGATGTGATCGTGACGAAAGAAGCGCCCAATTACCATATCGAATGAACGATCCCGCCGCAAGTGGACGGGTATCCGACAAGGATTTTTATTTAAAAGCCGTAGCCAGCGTGACGCTGGACCAGAATGGCAACAGTTTTCTCCGCTATCCAAGATTCTCTGGGGCTCGTGAGAGAAGCGAACGTCTGCCCCGCATCTCCTCCCCGCGTTGCGGGGCGGGGTATGAAACCCACTGGTGGGAATAATCGCCGAGGCCGAGCCGGATTTGGCCCAAAGTAAACACTATCATTCACCCCCTGTTGATACTCCCGGAACATGACGACCGACATCTTTCACGAACAGAAAATCCTCATTCTGGATTACGGCTCCCAGTACACCCAAAACATCGCCCGCAAGATACGTGAATGCCAGGTCTATTGCGCGATTCATCCGTGCACATGGCCGCTGAAGAAAATTCTCGACTTTAAGCCCAAGGGAATCATTTTGTCCGGCGGACCGGCCAGCGTTCTGGCGCCCGATGCGCCGATTTGCGACCGCGGGCTTTTCCATGCGGGAATACCCATCCTGGGCATCTGTTACGGAATGCAATTGATCACCCACATCCTCAACGGAACCGTAAACCCCTCGGCTAACAGAGAGTTTGGACGGGCTGATCTGATGATCCGCGAATTTTCCAATTTGTTCGCAGGCGTAAACAACAATTCCCAAGTGTGGATGAGCCACGGCGACAAAATATCCAAACTGCCCGCCGGATTCACCACCACCGCTTTCACAACCAATTCACCCATCGCGGTTATCGAAAACCGAATTGATAAAATTTACGGCCTGCAGTTTCATCCCGAAGTGGTGCATACAACGGAGGGGAAAAAAATTCTGCAAAATTTCTTGTTCGAAATATGCTCCTGCGAACGAAACTGGCAAATCGGATCGCTGGCGGTATATACCATCGAAAATATTAAAAAGACGGTCGGCAATTCCCAAGTCCTTTGCGCCCTGAGCGGCGGGGTCGATTCTTCGGTGGTGGCCATCCTTGTGCACAAGGCCATCGGCGACAAGCTGACCTGCATTTTCGTCGACAACGGCCTCCTGCGTTCGGGAGAAAGGGATAAAGTCGAAAAAACCTTCCGGGACAATTTCCAACTAAACCTCATCGTCGTCGACGCCGCCGACGAGTTTTTATTCCGTCTTAAAGAAGTGGCCGACCCGGAAATAAAGCGCAAGATCATCGGCAACGTCTTCATCGAAGTGTTCGAGAAGGAAGCCAAACGGTTGGGGAACTTCAAGTTTCTGGCCCAGGGAACGCTGTACCCGGATGTCATCGAATCGGTTTCCTTCAAAGGACCGTCGGCGGTCATCAAGTCCCACCACAACGTCGGCGGCCTGCCGGAAAAAATGGACCTCCAGCTTCTCGAACCCCTCAGGGAACTGTTCAAGGACGAAGTCCGCGTCATGGGGCGGGAACTGGGGATGCCTGAAGAGATCCTCGGCAGACAGCCCTTTCCGGGGCCGGGCCTCGCCATCCGCATCCTGGGCGAAGTAACCCCGGAAAGACTGGCCCTTCTGCAGGCGGCGGACAAGATCATCCTCGAAGAAATAAAGCGGGCAGAATTGTATAACAAAATCTGGCAATCGTTCGCGGTTCTTCTGCCCATCAAAACCGTAGGCGTGATGGGGGATTCCCGCACCTACGAAAACGTCATCGCCATCCGCGCAGTGAACAGCAGTGACGGCATGACCGCCGACTGGGTTCATCTGCCTTACGATCTTTTGGGCACATTGTCCAACCG
>JADFGI010000477.1 GCA_022567815.1 Nitrospinota bacterium | reverse complement strand
TGAGCCTGCCGTTAAATTCGCCAAATTATTAATTTTTATCTGTGTGCTTCCCAGAATCTGCCAAAATTCGCATATTTCGTCATCGCGAGCCGCGACAAGCGGTGTGGCGACCCAGAGTCTCTGGATTACTTCGTCGCTAACGCTCCTCGCAACGACGATCCAATGATCTACCTAAATTAAAACAACAATTATGTGGCTTAAAATAATTTAACGACAGACTCTAGCGTTACGCTTTCAAGGCTGGTTTTAATTTTCTTGGCGAAGCCTTCCTTTTGGTTTTCCTGGCTGACTTGGCTTTGGCCGGGGGATCGTAAAATATTCTGGCTTTTGAACCTTTGTCTAAATCAAAATTCAAAGTCCTGGAAATATCCAGTATCGTCCCAAAACTGACTCGCCGATAATTCTCGGATTCATAACGCTGAATCTGTTGCGCCGGCATTCCCAGTTTTTCCGCCAATTGTTTCTGGGTCAAGCCTTGCGAAATTCGGGAGCGCACCAGCACGTCCGGAAGATCCGCTAAAGAACCGATTTTCAAAGTGGGAACTTTTTTGTTTTTAAGGTCCTCATATTCCCGGATTTCCTTTTCAAGATCACCCATTAAAGACTTAAGGGAATCCGCCATCGCTTTATGAATGGTTTTGTCCGGGAACGTACTCTCCCTGCAAACTTTTAAAGACCGTTCCAAATCTTTAAGTTTTGATTTTGTGATTTTGTATTGTTTCTCGTTTTTTATCATTTCATCAACCCGCCTGAAGGGTAATTAATCCAACTTTATTTTAATAATTCCTTTTCGGTTGCCATCGCGGTCGGTCTGAAAAAACTCCAGAAACGGTTCGCCACTGGAACCCTCGATAACATTTGCCAGAAAGAAATCGACTCCATACTTTTCCTTCATTTTCTTTCGGCCATTGGAAAAATCCAGCAAAACCGGATCAATCTTTTTCGTTTTCAACGAAGGAGTGGGCAACCAGCAACCATCAATATCATTGGGCAATTCTTTATCGCTTACAAAACTGCCGTCGATGTAAATATCGGCAACCCCAGCCGATTTTAAATTTTTGACAACGTCTTTCAAACCCTGGAAAAGAGCCAGACGCTGAGAGTTGAAACAATAATCCTTTTTAATCTTTTGCAACGAAAACTCATGAATGCCGGGGCGGAGCTTTAAACTTTGCTTGCTCATAATAGATTAACTCCAAATTACAGGCCTTTTGGCTTGTTGTTCCAGCATATACAATAATAATGATGTATTAATATAAAAGCAATATATTTATTTTATATAAGAAAATTTATCAGCCCAGATGAGGAAAATGTATGATGTGGGGAGATTGTGTATTTTTATCAAATTCACACAATTCATGGAGAAAGACGGACAAATTTCCACACTGAAAGCCGGGTGGTATGTACTCACCCATCCGGAGTCGATTCGAACTTTCATGAGTTTGAATGGCATCGCCCAAAAGGCCACTAAAAATATTACGGAATTTCTAATGGCATTTTTGAAAATTACAAACTGATTCGGTAAATTTCACCTTGTGGCAGATAAATCATTACCCTTAATTTGGAGGAAGTAAAATGAATAAGGGAAGTACAACTGAAGTGACAGATTATTCAAG
This sequence comes from Nitrospinota bacterium, assembly GCA_022567815.1. Classification (GTDB taxonomy): domain Bacteria; phylum Nitrospinota; class Nitrospinia; order Nitrospinales; family VA-1; genus JADFGI01. Next base: position 396 of record JADFGI010000477.1, on the reverse strand, counting down.
AGAACCTTCAATCTGCAGAACAAGTTTTCATTGCCCTCACTGCGGAACATTAACAACTCAATTTTGGTTTTTCTTATTTGCAAAAAGGATTGATAGGGAAGAAAACAAGCCTCCTCAAATAATGGATGCTTCTGATAAGAAACATTTTGAAAATTTGCTGGAGCGGGCTTTAAATCCAAGGGAAGATACAGAAATTAAGCCGGATCAAGTAAGAGGATTTATAGGTCATGTTGAACAGGTTATGAGGGGGTTCCCTTTTCTCGATTCCCAATTTGAAAGGCCCTATACAGAAGCGAAGTTAGAGAATATCCACTTTAGCAAATGCTACGACTGCAAGGATATTGCAATCTGGGTACATACAAAACTTATTTATCCGGCAAAATTAATTGGACCTGA
>JADFGI010000094.1 GCA_022567815.1 Nitrospinota bacterium | reverse complement strand
TTTCACATTCAACAAACCGGCGAGTTTCGCGGGCAACAGGTACAGCAGGGCGTAACCGATGGTTACGCCCAGGATACTTCCGATCAATCCCAAAAGAAGAGATTGGAGCAGATAAACTTTTAATATCGTTCGCGAGGAAGCTCCCAGACAGTTGAGGATGGCGATGGTATCGAGTTTTTGAGCCATGAACGTGCGGACGATCATGGCCACGCCGATGCCGCCCAGAATCAATGCGATGACCCCCAACGCCCCAAGATATTGGCCCATGCGTTCGATGGAATCGGTGAGGGATGATTGCATGTCCTTGTAAGAACGGAGTCGGATGGATTTGTCCTTCAGACCTTTCTTTAAAATCACGATGGCGGTTTCCGGTTGCATGGTCTGCGGAAGACGAATCAGCGTCCGGTGTTTGACCCGGCTTCCCGGCAGAATCAAATTGCTTTCATCAAGCGTCGATTGGGAAATAAACACTCTGGGACCGATGCTGAAAGCGCGGGAAATTCTGTCAGGTTCGGAAACCACGGTTCCCCTGATACGCACTTGCGTCTTGCCAAGATCAAAGCTATCTCCCACTTTCAGATGGGTCCGCATTAAAAATGACGGTTCAACGATTGCGCCATTACGGGCAAGTGCCTCCGTCATCGGTTGCGGTGGATCGATTTTCAATTTTCCATACAGAGGATAATATGGAGGATGGAGAGGAATGGATTTCAGTTCGACGATGAGCGAAGCGGAATTTTTCAGGACGCTGTTGTTTTCGGAGCCCCCGTAGCGGGCCATTGCGTGCAGTTCTTTTATGAAAAGGAAATCCGTTTCCGGTGGCAGAGCATTTTTCTGAAATTCGCGATCCGCTTTTGTCTGCTCCCAACTGCCTCGGATGGAGATATCCGCCGCCATCAGGCTTTTGGATTCTTTGCTGACAGCGTTGTTGAGAATGTTCGCCAGGCTTTTGATAGTCATCACCGCGCCGACGCCGATGGCAATGCAAATGATGAAAAAAATAAACCGCTTCCATGCCCCGCGAAATTCGGCAAGGGCCAGGCGGAAAATTTGAGACGGCGTCAGCTGATTCGATCTGTTTTCCGTGACATTCATGGTTCCGGCCTGGTGTCCGCAATGATGGCCCCATCGGCCAGGGTCAGAATCCGCTGGGTCCTGGCGGCGATGTCGGGTTCATGCGTGACCAGCACAATCGTCGCCTGCCGTACCCGATGCAGTTCCAAAAGTAATCCCAGAATATGTTCGCTGTTTTTTGAGTCGAGGTTGCCAGTGGGTTCGTCTGCAAGCACGATATCCGGGTCATTGACAAATGCCCTGGCAAGGCAAAGCCGTTGTTGTTCCCCGCCAGATAACTGGCCGGGATAATGGTGCATTCTGTCCGCCAGACCGACGACGCCTAACAAGTCTTCCGACTTTTTGTTCGCTCCGGGCGTTGAGTTTAACTCCCCTGCAAGGACCACGTTTTCCAAAGCGGTCAGTGTCGGGATGAGGTGGAAATTCTGAAATATAAAACCGAAACGCCGGGCGCGGAGAGCGGCAAGTTCATCCTCCTCCATTTTTGTGATATCCTTTTCATCGACCACGATATTTCCGCTGGTAGGAGTGTCCAGTCCGGCAATCAGGCTGAGCAAGGTGGTTTTGCCGCTTCCTGAAGCGCCAATAATGGCGACAAATTGTCCGCTGGGTATGGTCAGGTCGATGCCGTTTAATATATCGACCCGGTGGCCGCCGCCATAGAGGCTTTTTCTCAGTTGCTTGATTTGAATCACCGGAAAATTTCCATTTGAGTTGGAGAAAAATTTTTTCTATTTTAGTATAAAGTCATGAATAACCATAATAACTGTTTTTCTTTTTCATTTCTTTCCAAGTTCTGCGCTATGGTTGTGAGCGGCGCTTTTTTTTTCTCTCTGGCGTTTATCCCTGATTTGGAAGGAGAATCCCCCCCCGTGATTCTGGCATTTGGCGACAGTTTGACCGCAGGCTTTGGAGTTGCGGAGCCAGAAAATTATCCCTCCCGCCTGCAAGTTATTTTAAAGGAGAAGGGATATCCTCATCGCGTGGTCAATGCCGGAGTGAGCGGCGACACTACCGCCGGCGGGGTCCGGCGCATTACCTGGCTGTTGAAGCAGAATCCGCGGATTGTCGTCCTCGCTCTTGGCGCCAACGACGGTCTGCGCGGGCTTTCCATCGGGGAAATGTATTCCAATTTGAAACAGATCATCGAAATTTGCCGCGAACGCGGGGCCAAGGTGCTTTTGGCGGGAATGAAGGTCCCCCCCAACTATGGGGAGAAATATTCACAAGAATTCGTGGATGTTTACGTTAAATTGTCGCAGGAATTTGAACTGCGTTTATTGCCTTTTATTTTGGAAGGGGTGGCCGCCAGGCGAGAATACACCCAGGCGGACGGCATTCACCCTCTCGGCCCCGGATACGAAATCGTGGCCGCGACAGTATGGAAACACCTCGAACCCATGCTGACGACCACAAGCACTTCCAAATAGAAAGACGCACAAGATTGAGGCTTGCGATCAAATAATGGTTTCAGTGGGCGCAGGCTTGTTCAACGCACCGCATGTTTCCGGGATAATAAGTTACCCCCAAAGTTCATCAGGGATTTCCAACCGTTCGATCTTTTGGCCCTGGCCGATATGTTTGTCCAGAATTTCATCAATGTCTTCAGGTTTGACTTTGTTGTACCAGACTCCATCGGGATAGACGATCACGACCGGTCCGACGGAACAGGGGCCGATGCAGGAGGAACTGGAAATGATCGCTTTTCCAAATAACATTTTTTCTTCGATGGCAATCGAAAATTTCTCCAGCAGGGCCTCGGACCCATTTTCGCCGCAGGAACCACGAGGGTGGCCCGGTGGTCTCTTGTTGGTACAGACAAGGATATGGTAACTTGGTTTTGGCATGATTTTCCTCCAAAGGAGATTGATTTGAGAGCGGAAATTTTACTTTAAGATGGCCATATTGTGAAATAGATTTTTTTTTGGGCAAATTTGTAACTATGACAATCCGACCCGTTTCTGAAATACCCAATTCCCCCGCTCGATTCGACAATGACTCGCTTTGCAAATCTCTGAAATCAATCGTGCGCTCTACCGTGAACAATATGGTCTGCTCACCCCTTCAAGGGGATGCGTCCGACAGAAAATACTACCGAGTTACCTTTCAAGCAGAAGTTTCCGGTAAACGGCGGGAATCCATGATACTCATGCAGTTGCAGGAACCACTTCCCGGCGGGGAAAACGATTTCACCCGAATTTTAAAATTTCTGCGAAAACTGGAATTACCGGTCCCGGAATTATTGCACACCCATTCCGAGAAAGGACTCTTGTTCCTTGAAGACTGCGGCCCCTTCACTCTTGAAGACTGGATTCGGGATCATCCTGAGGACAAGGAAGGGTATTATAGTCAGGCGGTGGATTTGCTTGCCAAGCTTCATCACCGCGCCACAAAAAATAGTTCCGCCGATTGCCCGGCTTTCCATCTTCGTTTCGATGAAAAAAAATTGATGTGGGAATTGGACTTCATGATGGAGCATTATGTGAAAGGCCTGCAACAATCCCATCTGAACGACCGGGAGATTTCCGAAATACGCGGTCATTTTCTTTTCCTCTGCCAGACCCTGGCGAAGCAAGAACCGGTCTTCACGCATCGAGATTTCCACTCCAGAAACTTGATAGCCCAAAACGGCAAACTTATTATTCTGGATTTTCAAGATGCCCGGATGGGTCCCTGCCAGTACGACCTTGTATCTTTATTGAAAGATTCCTATGTCCAACTGGATGACGGATTCAGGGACGAGATGATCGAACGATATATCCAATTGAAAGAAAAAGCGGAGGATCGGCCCGTTGACCGCCATGAGTTTCACCGGATTTTTGATTGGATGTCCATTCAGCGAAACCTGAAAGCCATGGGAACCTTTGCCTTTCAAGCCGTTGTCAAAGGGAACCACAGGTACCTTGAATACATGCCAGAAACTTTAACCTATGTGCGGAAAACCCTGGAGACGCGACCGGACCTGCAAGCATTGAGAAAAGCTCTGGTCAAATATCTTCCCGGACTGACCCTCGAAAACACGGAAGGAAACTAAGTCGTTCATGGTTCTTAAACGGTATGTATTAAAAACTTTTCTCTCCTTTTACCTGATTTCCGCTGGAGGTTTTATAGGGTTATTTTTGATCGGTGATTTTTTTGACCGGGTGGACGAATTTATCAATAAAGACACGCCCTTGGTAGATATAGGGCTTTATTATTTATACAAAATCCCCTTTATTCTATTTTACATAGCGCCACTGGCAGTTTTGCTGGCCACCGTGCTCGCCATTTCTACGCTGGCAAAATCCAATGAGATCATTGCCATGAAAGCGTGCGGGGTCAGCATTACCCGCATCACGCTTCCCATCATTGGCGTTTCGCTTGTCATCGCCCTTTTGGTGATAGCAAACAGTGAATTCATTGCTCCTACCACCAGCCAACGCATGAACCATATTTTTTATGTCCAAGTCCGGGGGGGGACCTCATATAAAAAAATTGAAACAAACAAAATCTGGTACAAATCCAAAACCGGGGCTATCTGGAACATTGACAATTACGATTCCGACAACTTGACGCTGAACCAAGTCAGTATTTTTATAACCAACAACAATCGATTTATTGAAAAAAGGATTGATGCCAAAAAAGCGGTTTGGATCAACCAACAGTGGAAATTCATGGAAGGAACGATTCGAACTTTCGATCAGGCGGGTCTGAAAAATACAGAATTTTTTGAGAACAGGTTATTTGTCTTCCCTGAAATTCCTTCCAACTTCATTACTTATAGAAGGCGCCCGGAAGAGATGAGCCTGAAATATATGTATGAGGAGATCCTTGAACAGCAATCTGAAGGAAAAGATGTTACCAAAAAATGGCTGGATTTGAATTACAGGTTGTCCTATCCCTTCATCGGTGTTGTGCTGGCTCTGATAGGCATTCCCCTGTCCTTGCGATCAAGCCGCCAGGGAGGGCTGTTGTTTTCCATTGCCGTCAACCTTGCCATCGGGGTTGCGTTTTCTTTCTTCTATGCATTGTGTGTTTCTTTGGGACGCGTGGGAACCTTTGACCCTGTTTTCGCCACCTGGGGTCCTATCGCGCTTTTCACCTCGATCGGTTTTTACCTTCTCCTCACCCTGGACAGTGAAAAACCGCTGCCTTTCTTTGAATGAAAAAATTTGCCTCTATAGACATAGGCTCCAACACGGTCCGACTGCTGATCCTGGAATCCGAGGGTCAGGGAGACTTCCGTGAAATCGACTCCGTCCGCAGAATCACCAGGCTCGGCAAAGGCATGGACACTGAAAATCGTCTCGCCGCCGGACCTATGGAAACCACCCTCACTGTTTTGGAGGAATTCAGGCAGACTTGCGCAAATCACGGGGAAATCCCCATTTGCGCCGTAGCGACGAGCGCCGTTCGGGAAGCGGAAAACAAGGAGGAGTTTGTCCGGATGGCCAGGGAACGGGCGGGAATCCATATCGAAGTGATCCCCTGGGAAGAAGAAGCCCAACTCACACTGAGGGGAGTGTTCTGGAAAATCCCCCACCAAAACCGCAAGATACTGACCTTCGATATTGGCGGCGGCAGTACCGAGTTCATACTTTCCAAAGGCGACCAGGTTGTCGGCTCTACCGGAACGTCATTGGGAACCGTGCGGCTGACAGAAAAGTTTATCTCCCAACATCCCGTTTCCCACCGGGAATATGAAAACCTGACCGCGCATCTCCAATCTGAATTGTCCTCGGTCAAGGACCGTCTCCCGGCGTTGCGCCCTGAAATTGCCATCGGGACGGCGGGAACGGTGACCACTCTGGCGGCGCTGGACCGCAACATCTATCCTTACGATCCAGCGAAAGTGCACGCGGTGTCCCTGCCATTGGACAATATCCAGAAAATCCAAACCGGCCTGAAAGCCCAATCCATTGATGAACGGCTCCAACTGAAACCCCTGGAGCGGGGCCGGGAAGACCTGATCATCGCCGGGATTGCTATCGTGCTGGAAACGCTTCGCACCTTTGGATGTCCCTCCCTTCTGGTCAGCGAGTATGGTTTGCGCGAGGGAATCATACTCAAAGCCCTACAGGTTCCGTGAAAAATTTCATATTTCTGTCAGGGATTGAATTTGACTTACCCCCCCAATTCAGTTAGTTTTTATTGCAATATGAAAATCAAACAAGCCAAAACAAAAACACAAGGCTCCTCCGGGAAATCCAAGCCCCCTGCTGAAAATCGCATCATGAAGGGGCGGGACATCATTGTGAGAGCCCTGGAAAATGCGGGAGTCGAAGTCATTTTTGGCTACCCCGGCGGTACTTCCATGGAGATCCATCAGGGGTTGACCTTGAGCAAACAGATCCGCATGGTATTGCCCCGTCACGAGCAGGGAGGCGCTTTTGCCGCTGGTGGATATGCCAGAAGCACTGGTAAAGTCGGCGTGTGCATGGCCACTTCCGGACCGGGAGCGGTGAACCTGTTAACGGGTATCATGGACGCTAAAATGGACTCCATCCCTCTCGTGGCCATCACCGGACAGGTTCCGTCTACCGTATTGGGTAGCGACGCTTTTCAGGAAACGGACATCGTCGGGGCCACCTTTCCATTGGTGAAACACAGCTACCTGATTCAGAATATCAACGAAATCCCCAGGGTGATTCAAGAAGCCTTTGTCATTGCCAGTACCGGGAGACCAGGGCCGGTAGTGATAGATATTCCCAAAAATATCCAGCAACAAGAAGCCATTCCCGACTTTGACATCAAGTTTGATTGCCCCAGCTACAAACCCAATTTAACACCCTCGTCCATGCAGATAAAAAAAGCCATGCATGCGATCAAGGAATCCAAACGGCCACTCATTTACGCCGGGGGAGGCATCATCGTTTCCGGCGCCTCCAAAGAGTTGCGTGCCTTTGTCAAAAAAACAGGGATTCCGATCACAACCACCGTCATGGGCCTTGGGGCTTATCCCTCAGAGGATCCTCTTTCTTTGAGAATGCTGGGCATGCACGGCGCCGTTTATGCCAATATTGCCATCAACCATGCGGATTTGGTGATCGCGCTCGGCGTGCGCTTCGACGACCGGGTCACCGGGAAACTCGCCGAGTTCTGCAAAGGGGCCAAATTTATTCAGGTAGATATCGACCCATCGGAAATCAATAAAAACCGGATCGTGGACATTCCCATTCAAGGAGATGTCAAACGCGCCTTGGCCAAGATGAACGAGCTGGCGGAATCAAAAAAAGATATCAAACCGTGGGTCAAGCAAATCCAAGGCTGGAAAAAGGAGTTCCCATTACAATATCAGATGCACAAAAAAGATATCGTTCCTCAACACGTGATCGTTGAATTAAATAAACTGGCAGAGAAAAATGCCATCGTGTCTGTCGGCGTGGGACAACACCAGATGTGGGCGGCACAATTCTGGAACTTCGAGGAACCCAGGAACTGGCTCAGTTCTTCGGGGCTGGGGGCGATGGGATTTGGACTGCCTGCGGCGATGGGCGCCCAGGTCGCCCACCCGAACAGGCAGGTCATCAATATTGAAGGGGACGGCAGTTTTCTCATGAACATCCAGGAACTGCAAACTCTGAAAATTGAAAAAATCCCGGTCAAAAATGTCATCCTCAATAACGCCCATTTAGGCATGGTAGCGCAATGGGAAGACCGTTTTTATAAATCCCTTCGCGGTCACACCTATTTGGGAGATGCCCATTTCGCAGAAATCGCCCATGCCTTTGGCATCAAGTCGGAAAGCATCAACAAGCCTGAAGAAGTCGTTCCCGCGTTAAAACGCATGCTGAAGCACAAGGGACCTTACGTTCTTGATGTAAAATATCCCTATAATGACAAGAGCATGGGACACGTCATGCCAATGATTCCCTCCAATCACACTTATCTGGATACCTTCCTTGACGCGAAGCACACCCTCAAACAATATTGGGAAAAGAAGGGTGTTCTCCCGGAATGAACGACCCCGCCGCAAGCGGACGAGGTATGAAACCTACTGGTGGAAATAAATAAGTAGTAACACAGGCTTCCCAGCCTGTGCCTCAATTTGATAAATTTGAGATTTGCCCGGTTTCGCATATAATAAACGGAACTACTCCTTCTACAGTCCGCGCAATCATGGCACCTGAACCTGAAGCTAACGCTGACTTGACCGCTTTTCTCTCCCGCAAGGACCGCGACAAATTCATCGAGGATTGGCTGGTCGAAGACCACGGTATCCAAAAATGGAAGGCCAAGGGCATGGTCAAACTTATCATCGCTCCCTTGACCAATCTGGCTGGTGAGGTTGCGGGCAGGGGTCTCCAGAAAATTCACCAGGCGCTGAGGAAACATTCCGACCGTTACGATAAAGTCTCCAAGCACTTTTCCAACCTCCTCCTGATAAAAATCGAATGCGAGAAGACCAAAACCAAATATTCCGAAAAATACCTGATTCCACCAGCGGGAGAAGACCCTGAAAATTGGAACAAGTTAAACGAGCAAACCAGGGTTTGGATCAAGCAACTTGAAAAATTGGATCTCATCGCCCTCAGTCTCGACGATCTCAAGGCAACGATCCGGCTAAACCTGGATCAACCTAATTTAAAGAAAGACTCCGCTCCCAGCCGATGGCTGAGGCCCTACAACGCATTTATCCCGCTCACTGGCCGCGACCGCGAAACAGACCAATTGAATGAATGGCGCGATGCCGGGGAAGTTTTCAGTTGGAAGATCATCATCGGCGAGGGCGGCATCGGCAAAACCCGTCTGGCGCAGGAGTTTGCGCGAAGCTGTATCGAAAGCGGGTGGGACAGCGGTTTCCTGTTCCATGACACCCTGGATAAATTGGTCAACCACCAGGATTTTTCCAAATGGACGCCTCTGGCCGACACCCTCATTATCGTGGACTACGCCGCCACCAAACAGGAAAGCCTGAAAAAACTTCTCCACCAATGTGGTCTCAATGCCCGTAACGAAGACGGGCAAGAGCAACCGGCAAAACTGCGCCTTCTGCTATTGGAACGCCATGCGGATGACGAACAGGGCTGGGTGAAAACCCTGCTGAGCGTGGGACAGGGAAAGTTGAATGATGAAATTTCCGACGCCCTGCACCCGGTTTTGGAGTTAAAACCGCCGCAACAAAAAACCCAAAACGAAACGATGTTGGATATTCTGCAAGCCACGTTGGATCGGTGGGAAAAATTAACCAATGAGACTGCGCCGGAATTACCCGCATTCACCGAGGCGGATTTCGAGCAGTTACAGACCCATACTGAAGGACGGCCTTTGTATTTACAGATGGCGGCCCTGCACACCTGCGAAATAGGG